>JASHQG010000207.1 GCA_030037665.1 Acetobacteraceae bacterium | reverse complement strand
TGCTGCTGCAGACCGACGCGGAGGGGATCGATCGGTACAGTTCGGCGTCGACCTCGGTTGCCCTGTAAGCGGCAGTGATCAGCGCAGGCCCGTCAGAGGGCCCGTGTTCCGCGCCGCAATCGCCTGATCCTCTGTCGCCGGGCACGAGAATAGGCGCGCGCGGAACATCGCTCAGCCGGGCACGCGCGTGCGTACCGGCCTGCCTTCGCGCATAATCCACCGGCAAAGCCGGTCGTCACCGCGTTGGCAGCGGTCCGACTGACTTTGGTCAAACTGGCCCCGGCAAGGTCGGCGGCAGAAAGGCCGCCGCAAAGGTGTGGCGCAAATGGCAATATCCTGCTTAGTCCTGGCGCGTGGGGCGCGCGGGAGGATGCATGCGCAGAAAAGCCATTGGCGTCTGGATCGCTGTCGCAGTCGCACTGCTGTTCGTCCTCGGGCGCATCAGCGGCATCATCGTCAGTTGGGCTTGGTTCACCTCAGTTGGCTATGGGCGGGTCTTCTGGACGCTGTTTCTCGCCAGAGCCGTCATGTTCTGCGTCGTCTTCGTGGCGACGGCGCTGATTTTATGGGTCAACGCAGCGCTGGCCCTGCACTTCGCCCTGCCGCAACCGGTCCGCGCCACCGCCCGCACGGACTACCGCCTGGCCACCATCGAGGCACTGCCGGGTTCGCCGGCCGCCATGCTGATGCCAGAACTGCCACTGCGTGCATGGCGTCTCTTGGCGCTCGTTGCCGTCATGGTGGCCAGTCTGCTGATTGCGCTTGCCGAGATTGACAAATGGGAGACCGCGTTGCGGTTCCTCTACCAGGTGCCGTACGGTCAGACCGATCCGCAGTTCGGCAAGGACATCGGCTTCTACCTGTTCTCGCTGCCGGCATATGTCGCGCTGAACGACTGGCTGCTCTTGGTCCTGGTGCTGGCAATTGCAATGGCGGGCGCGGTATATTTCCTGTACGGCGCGATCAATCTGGACCTCGGGCGGCGGCGCATTGCCGCCGTGGCGGTCGCGCATGGTTCGGCGCTGCTGGGATTCTGCTTCGCCCTGAAGTCCTGGTCCTACGTGCTGGACCGCTACCTGTTGCTCTACAACAACAACGATGTCGTGGTCGGCGCAGCTTATACCGACACGCATGTCGAACTGCCGGTCCTCTGGGTGCTGATCGTATTGTCCGCCACTGCCGCGGTGCTCGCGTGGGCAAATGTGCGGCTGCGCACGCACCGGCTGGTGATCGCCTCGGTGGTGCTGGTATTCGGCACGTCCTTCGTGTTTGGCGAAGTGCTTCCCGGCCTGTTTGAACGCTTCATCGTCAAGCCGAGCGAGCTACAGCTTGAGACTCCCTATTTGCGGCGCAACATCGCGCTGACACGGGAGGCGTACAACCTCAACAAGATCACGGTGAAGCCGTTTCCGGCCGAGCAGGCGCTGACCTATCAATCGCTGGAACAGAATCGCGGAACCGTCAACAACATCCGGCTGTGGGACTGGCAGCCGCTGTTGGAGACCTACGCGCAGTTGCAAGAGATCCGTACCTATTACAAGTTCCTGGAAGTTGATGTCGACCGCTATCACCTGAACGGCTCATATCAGCAGGTGATGCTGGCACCGCGCGAGATCGCGCCGTCGCTGCTCGCCCCGAACGCGCAGACCTGGGTGAACCTGCATCTCCTGTTCACGCACGGCAATGGCGTGGTCATGTCGCCGGTGACGGAAAAATCGAGCGAGGGGCTACCGAACTTCTACCTGAAGGACATTCCGCCTCTGGCCACTGGCGGACCGGAGATCACCCAGCCGCGTATCTATTTTGGTCAGAACATGTCGGACTACGTCATCGTCAAGACCGGCACGCCAGAGTTCGACTATCCCAAGGGTGCCCACAACGTTTACGCGTCATATGACGGCGCCGACGGCGTGCCGGTTGGCAACGAAGCCTGGCGCAGCCTGTTTTCCTGGTACTTTGGCGACATCAACATTCTCCTCAGCGGCTACGTTACGAGCAACAGCCGAATCATCATGCATCGAGATATTCAGGATCGCGTGGGTACGATCGCGCCGTTCCTGCAGCTCGACCACGACCCCTATATGGTGATCAGCGGCGGCAAATTGTATTGGATGCAAGATGCGTACACCACGAGCGAGTGGTTTCCGTATTCGCAGGTGCAGACAGGCAACGGGCTGAACTACATCCGAAACTCCGTCAAGATCGTGGTCGACGCGTACGATGGAACCACCACATTTTACGTCGCTGATTCCACCGACCCGATCATCAGGACTTATCAGCGCATTTTTCCGTCGCTGTTCAGGCCACTCAGCGCCATGCCGCCCGATCTGCAGCAACACATCCGCTATCCCGAGGACATGTTCTACATCCAGGCAGAACAGTACCGCGAATATCACATGACCGCGCCGGAGGTGTTCTACAATCGCGAGGACCTGTGGCAATTCCCACGCGAGCCAACCGCGCCGGGTGACATCGACGCCGATGGCCGGATGGTGCCGTATTACGTGATGATGCGCCTGCCCGGGGATCCGAGCGCGCAGTTCTTCCTGATGCTGCCGATGGCGCCGAGCCAGCGCGAGAACATGATCGCCTGGCTCGCCGCGCGCTGCGATCCACCGGGCTATGGCAAACTGCTGGTGTATGAATTCCCCAAGGAAAAGCTGGTGTACGGGCCGTTCCAGATCGAGGCGCGGATTAACCAGAGTACGGAAATCTCACAGCAGATTTCTCTGTGGAACCAAATGGGTTCTCGTGTCATTCGCGGCAACCTGCTGGTGGTGCCGATCGATAACTCGCTGCTCTACGTGTCGCCGTTGTATCTGCGCGCGCAATCGGGACAGTTGCCGGAACTCAAGCGGGTAATCGCTGCCTATGGCGACCGCGTGGTGATGGAGGACACGCTACCCGAGGCGCTGGCGGCGTTGTTCCAGCAATCCGTCCCGAGCCTCGCGACGCTGCCACCCGCCGGCGCTGCGCCGCCTGCGGACGAACGCGCGCGCGCCGCGCTGACGCATTATGATAAAGCGATCGAACGCCTCAAAGCGGGCGACTGGGCCGGATTTGGCACTGAGCTTAATGCGATACGGCCGCTGCTGCAGCAGCTCGGCGGGCGACCACCGCCGCAATGAGGGTCGATGACTTCAGTGCCGCCGGCCACCGCGGGACAGGGACCACGGCCATGCCGAGCGCACCTCCACCGCGGTGCAGAGGCGGAAAGCATTCCGCCGGTTGCGGCGGCGTGTCGGACTCGCCACGCCGACATTCGCACGTCGCGCGTCGCTGGATGCGAGGGGCGTCACGTCCGCGGCGACGGCCACGACGACACGTACGACCGCGACGGTCGTCCCACTCGTTGAGCGATTGTCCGCAAAGGTGGAGCGTGGCGACGTTCAGCGTGACTCTTGCCCTTGCACCGTGAAGCCCATTGAATGCCGCCTCCACCACGACAGGGAAACGCGCCGATGGCGAAACTCAGCGGAAAAGTCGCCTGGATCACCGGCGCCGGCAGCGGTATCGGCGAGGCTGCGGCGGGTGCTCTGGCCGATGAAGGCGCAACCGCAGTCCTGACCGGCCGCCGCTCCGCGCCGCTCGAGGATGTCGCGCAGCGCATCCGCGCCGCCGGCGGTGAGGTGCACGTCCAGCCGGCGGATCTGACCGTCGCAGCGCAGGCGCAACGCGTGGGCGAATTCATCAAGGCGCGGCTGGGACGGCTCGACATCCTGGTGAATAACGCCGGCGTCAATATCGTTGACCGTCACTGGGACAAGCTCAACCCCAACAGTATCGACTACATGGTCAAGGGCAACCTGACCGGGGCACTGTATTGCGTCACGGTCGCTCTGCCGTTCATGCGTGCGCAGCAGGACGGCGTGATGATCCACACTGCTTCGATGGCCGGCCGCTTCATCGGCAATATGAGCGGCCCGATCTATACCGTCGCCAAGCACGGCATCGTGGCGATGAGCCATGGCCTCAATATGCAGGAATGCGTCAACGGCATTCGCTCCACCGTATTCCTGCCTGGCGAGGTGGCGACGCCGATCCTCGACCAGCGGCCCAATCCGGTAGGGCCGGAGGTGCGCGCGCGCATGGTCCAGCCAGCCGACTGCGGCGATCTGATCCGCTACATCGCCTGCCTGCCGCGGCATCTGGTGATGAACGAGGTGCACCTGGCGCCGACCTGGAACCGCGGCTATGTCGCCGCCCTGCAACGACCGCTGTGAGGAAACGCATACATGGCCACGAACCGCCGCAAGGTAATGGTTCCGCACACGATGGGCGCCGAGGGCGTCGATCTGCTGAGCGCTCGCGACGACATCGAGACGATCACCTATCAGGCGACGATCGGCCAGGCGGCGTTGCTGCCGATGCTGAACGACATCGCCGGCATCGCGCTGGCGGGTACGCCGTACAGGCAGACCGAGATCGAGGCCTCGCCGGCGATGCAGGTGGTGGCGCGCATCGGCGTTGGCTACGACACGGTGGAAGTACCGCCGCTGACCGCACGCCGCGTGCCGCTGATGGTGGCAGGGACGGCGAATTCGACATCGGTTGCGGAGCAGGCGTTCCACTTGATGATCGCGCTGGCGAAGCAGCACGAGGCGCTGGACAGACTGGTCCGGGATGGGCGCTGGGGCGACCGGCACGGCGGGCTGCCAATGGAGTTGTCCGGAAAGACCGTCGTGATCGTCGGCTTCGGCCGGATCGGCACGCGGCTCGCGCGGCGCTGCCTGGCGTTCGACATGCAGGTGCTGATCTATGATCCGTATGTCGATCCGGCGGCGATCCGCGCGGCGGGCTGCGAGCCGGTGGCGGACCTGGATGCGGCGCTGACCCGTGCCGATTTCGTTTCCATTCACTGTCCGAAGAACCCCGAGACGGTGGGTATGTTCAACGCGTCACGCCTGGCGAAGATGAAGCCGAGCGCGTATCTGGTGAACACCGCGCGGGGTGGCATTATCGACGAGCGTGCGCTGCATGCGGCGCTGACCGCCGGGCATATCGCCGCGGCGGGGCTTGATGTGTTCGCAGCAGAGCCAACGCCTCAGGACAATCCACTGCTGAAACTGCAAAATGTCGTCGCATCGCCGCACATGGCCGGTGTGACGACCGAAGCAGTCGCGGCGATGGCGGTGCAGACAGCGAAGAACATTCTGAGCGTGCTGGACGGTAGGCCGATCCGTGAGAACGTGATCAACAAAGAGGTTTTGTAACCTGCCGCCCGCAGCGAGGGGAGAGATCGAGGCGCACTTTGCGCCCCGGGCGTGAGGGTGCCGCAATCTGCAAAGGATGAGTTCCATGCCGCAGCCTGACCACATCTCCAAACTCGGCGTTCCGGAGCCCGCCACGTTGGACGACGACCTCCGAACGATCTGGCGCAAATGCTTGGACAAGCTCGGCTTCGTTCCGAACGTCTACAGCGCGTACAGCCTGAAGCCAGAGCGCCTGCGCAACTTCATGGCGATGTACAACGAGATCATGCTGTCGGAGTCCGCGCTCTCGAAGCTGGAGCGCGAAATGGTCGCGGTTGTCGTGTCATCAGCGAATCGCTGCTATTATTGCCTGGTCGCCCACGGTGCGGCGGTGCGGCAATTATCGGGCGATCCCGAACTGGGCGAGATGATGGCACTGAACTACCGCGTGGCCAGGCTCGATGCGCGACAGCGGACGATGCTGGACTTCGCGTGGAAGCTGACCACGACGCCGTGGCTGATCGAGGATGCCGACCGCGACGAATTGCGCGCAGCTGGCTTCGATGCACAGGCGATCTTCGATCTGGCCGAGACGGTGGCGTTTTTCAACCTGTCGAACCGTATGGCGTCGGCCACCGACATGATGCCCAACAAGGAATATCATCGCGCGATGCGGGGATGATTTTGCTGCGCGTCGCGCCGTCGCGACCTTGGCAATCAAGGGACTCCGGGCTCACGCGAGACCAGCGGCACGGGGCCGGGCGAAGAAGCGCCTGTGCGGATCCGCGACAGTGCCCGTCATAAGACGAGACCTCCTTTCCCACGTTCTTGAGCCGAACCGTTGCGGGGTCAGCCATCCGCGGGCGATGGCGCAGAAGGCCGTCACCAAGGCATCGAGGTCAGCAAACAATACGTGGACGCCACCCTATGGCCGCGCCCGCGCCTGGATCCGTGTGTCGAACGGCCCGGCCAGCCGCGCGCCGCTCGCTCCGTTCGTCCTGGCCGCCGACGGTGCTCGCCCTGACGCCCGAACCGGACCACAGGTGACCGGCTCGGCGCGCATGCTATAAGCCGCGCGATGAAAACCGCTCTGATCCCTCCGCGATTCCCGCTGCGGCGCGCCGCCTTCGCCCTGGCCGCGCTGCTGCCCTTGCTTGCTGGCTGTGGCGGCAAGAAGGACAGCGACCAAGAAAGCGGCGCCGATGTTGCGCCGGCGCCGGTCGAACAACTCTACAACAACGGCGTCGATGCACTGCAGAGCAAGCGGTACACGACAGCGGCCGACCAGTTCGCTGCGGTAGAGCAGAACTATCCATATTCGCCATGGGCGATGCATGCACAGCTGCTGAAAGCATACGCACAGTATCTCCAGAACCACTACACGGATGCGATTGAGGGGCTAACCCGTTTCATTGAGCTGCATCCCAACGACCGTGACACCGCCTACGCGTATTACCTGCGTGCACTGTGCTATTATGAGCAGATTTCGGACATCCAGCGGGACCAGAAGGGCACGGTCGATGCGATGAACGCGCTGCAGGAGGTCATCAACCGGTTCCCCGATACCGCCTATGCCCGCGACGCCCAGCTGAAGATCGACCTCTGCAACGACCACCTGGCCGGCAAGGAGATGGCGATCGGGCGCTGGTACCAGTCGCAGCACCTTTACGAGGCGGCGATCGGCCGGTTCCAGCGCGTGGTGGACGATTTCCAGACCACCAACCACGTCCCCGAGGCGCTGGCGCGCCTGACCGAAATCTACCTGGTGCTGGGTCTGCGGGACGAAGCACAGAAGACTGCCGCGGTGCTCGGTTATAACTACCCTGGCAGCTCCTGGTACGCCGACACCTACAGCCAGCTCGCGGATGACGGACTGGTGGCCGGCGTGCCGGTCCCGACCGGTTTCGGCCGCGGCTTCTTCACGCGCGCCTGGAACTCGGTTTTCTGAGGTCAGGGCAGGGATCGGGCGCGTGCTTTCCGCGCTGTCGATCCGCGACGTGGTGCTGATCGAGCGCCTGGACCTGTCGTTTGGTGGCGGCCTGACAGTCCTGACCGGTGAAACAGGCGCCGGCAAATCGATCCTGCTCGATAGCCTCGGCCTGGCGCTGGGTGGGCGCACCGACGCAGGACTGGTGCGCGCCGGCGCTGCGCAGGCGAGCGTCACGGCGTGCTTCGCTCCGCCGCCCGGTCATCCCGCGCTGGCACTGCTGGCAGAACAGGGCCTCGCGGCGGACGAGGAGATCGTGCTGCGGCGGGTGGTCGGCCGCGACGGCCGCTCGCGGGCCTTCATCAACGACCAGCCGGTGAGCGTGTCCCTGCTGCGCCGCGCCGCAGCTTTGCTGGTGGAAGTGCAGGCCCAGCACGAGCAGATCGGCCTGACCGA
>JASHQG010000206.1 GCA_030037665.1 Acetobacteraceae bacterium | reverse complement strand
ATCTCAATCTTCGTGCCGCCGAGGTCGATACCGATACGGTGCTGGCTCATGGCAGTAGCAGTCTAAGGCGCCCCGTGTGCCATTGACAGGTGCCGGCGCAACGTCTTCGTGTGCGGCAGCAACCTGGTCGTCTCGCATGCTGTCGGTGGCCTTTGTCCTGGTGTTGATCGCGGCCTCGTTCGGTGGGCTGCTGGTGTGGATGAATCTTGCACCCGGCCGTCTCGCGCCGCGCTGGCCGTTCGGGGCGTCGCACGCCGTATTGGGCGCGGCAGGTCTGGTGGCTTTGCTGTTGGCGTTGCGAGGGCCCCCGCGCGGCGAGGCGATGGGTGTCGGGGCGTTCGGCCGCATCGCCGCCTGGCTGCTGGCACTCGCGCTGCTGATGGGGTTGGTGCTGCTTTCGACACGGCTGCGCCACCGGCGTCTGACCAGTGGACCAATCGGCATTCATGCCATGCTGGCGATCAGCGGCGTGGTGATCCTCGCCGCCTACACGCTGGTCGGGTGAATGGCGAGCGTTACGCGGCAATATCAGGAGTTCATCCTCGACCTGCTCGCGCCGCTCGCGCCGCAGCCCCGGCGGATGTTCAGTGGCGTCGGATTGTTTCATCGCGGTGTCATGTTCGGGCTGCTGGTGCGTGAAGCGTTCTACCTGCGCGTCGATGAGCGCACGCGGGCGAAGTTCGAAGACGCAGGCAGCGGGCCGTTCAGCTATGATCGTGCGGGTCGGACGGTTCGCCTGGCGGCCTATTATGAGGTGCCCGAGGGGTTGCTGGATCAGCCCGAGCAGCTTCTGGTGTGGGCGCGCGATGCAATCGCCGTGGCGGGGGCAGTGAAGCATCGATAGCGTTGTGGAGCGCTGATCCGCCTCGGGGGGATGAGGTGTTAATGCGAGGAGAGCGGCGACAAATCAACGGGGTGATTCGCTGTCCCAGTGCGGAATGGCTGCCTCGGGTCCAGCCTGCGGAACCCGGGCGTCGCTAGTGTCAGTACGCTGCCGGAAGGTTGAAGGCGCTGCTCGACGGACCGGTTGCCGCGTGCCGTTCAGCGCACAGACACAGCAGTACTTTGTTTCGCACGCCAGCAGACGAAAAGTGAAGCTCATTGGCAGGGAATGTCATAAAATGAACCTTCGGTTGGTCGTGCCGATCGAGAGCCCGATTCGCCGCGAGATCAATGCCGCTCTGTTGACCCTGCGTGAAGATGGAAGTTACGCGCAGGTCTAAGACAAGGGGTTCGGTCAAAACTGGTCGCGTCGCGCTGTTGATAGCCGGGCTGACCGGCGAGGCAGCCGCTTCGACTGGTGTCGCGGCGCCTGGTTGTGAATTCATCCCCGCTGGGGCATCGCTTCCGGCACGATCGTCGTCACGATCGACTGATCCAGCGCCTCGTAGTCATGGTACCCGATCGTCGCGTACAACTCCGCCCGCGTCTGCATCCGATCAACGATGTTCTGTGTGCCGCCATCGCGCGCGATTGCTGCATACAGCTCTGCCTGCGCCTTGTTCGCGACGCGCAGCGAGCTGACCGGCCAGATCACCATCTTGTATCCCATCGCCTCGAACTCGCTCGCCGTGAAAAACGGCGTGCGGCCGAACTCCGTCATGTTGGCAAGCAGTGGAACGCCGGGCAGGCGTCCCGCCACGGTGCGGAACATATCGGCCGAGGTCAGCGCCTCAGGGAAGATTGCGTCGGCTCCGGCTTGCAGGAACAGTTTCGCGCGTGCCACCGCACCGTCGATCCCCTCGGAAGCCGCTGCGTCCGTGCGCGCGATGATGAACATGTGCCGGCGGGCCTTCGCGGCGGCGGCGATTTTGGCGGCCATGTCGTGCGGATCGGCCAGTTTCTTGTCGTTCAGGTGACCGCATTTCTTTGGCAGCAACTGGTCCTCGATATGGACCGCCGCCGCGCCGGCATCCTCGAAGCTACGCACCATGTGCATGACGTTCAGCGCCTCGCCATAGCCAGTGTCGCCATCGACGAGCAGAGGCAGCCCGGTCGCGCGCGCGATCTGGCGGATGAAGAAGCATACTTCGTCGACCGTGATCATCCCGAGATCGGGGATGCCCATGGACGCGGTCATCGCAGCACCGGACAGGTATAGCGCTTCGAAGCCCGCGGCCTTGGCCTGCAGGCCAGCCTGTCCATTATGCGCGCCGGGCATGCGTAGGATGCCGGGCCGCGCGAGCAAGCTGCGGAAGCGCTCCCCGGCCGGGGTTGTGGGAAGATCGGCGGCGACGAGATAGGTCATGCGTGGGCACTCCGATGCGGCTCCGTCAGGGCTTATCCGATCGCACGCGGGAAGGACAGGTTCGGCGATGCAGGGCGTTGCAATTGTGCCGCCGCCGCCGAGGGTCCGATGAGCATGGCTGAGACTTTCAAACCGTTGCAGATGCGGGGCTTCGTGGCGGCGCGCATCTGACCGGATTGTCACCGGTTGGCGCGCAGCTGTTGTTGCGAGGAGCGCAGCAACGACGCAGTCTCCTGTCGAAGACCGCCTGGTCGCGGCGCGCGTCGCAATCGGAGAGGATGCGCCGACGCGTCCCCCCACACCACGGCACCGGAAGGAAATGTCATGTCGCTGAGCCGGGATTTCGCGCAGTTCGTCGCCGGCTTGCGGTACGCCGATCTGCCGCCCGATGTTGTCGATCGGGCGAAGGGGGTCACGTTGCAGGCGCTGAGCTCGGCGCTGGTCGCGCACGACCTGCCAGCCAGCAAGCAGGCGCTGGTACTGATGCAGGAAGAGGAGACCGGCGGCGGCGGTGCAGCCACGTCGCTGTGCAGCGGCAGCAAGCTCACCAAGGCCGGCGCGGCCTTCGTCAACGCCGAAATGATCCTGGCGGGCGGCAAGTGGGACACGTTCCGCATGCTGACGCATCCCGGCACGGCGATCATTCCAGCAGCCTTGGTCGCTGCGGAAACCACCGGTGCCGGCGGCGAGCAGTTCCTGGTCGGCGTCGCCGCCGGCTACGAAGTGATGGAGCGCATGGCCGCCGAATTCATCCCAACGGTGATGTCGCGCGGTTTCCACGCCGGACCGGTATTCGGCGTTTTTGGGGCGGCGGTGGCGGCGGCGAAGATCCGGGGCCTCAACGCGGACCAGATCAACAGCGCCATCGCACAATGCGTCAATCTGGCGGCCGGCAATCTGGAGGGCGCGCGCAGCGGCGGTCGCTCGCTACGTGAAGGTGGCGCAGTGCGCAATGCGCTGCTCGCCGTTGCCATGGCGAAGCACGGCACGCCTGGAGGCGAAACGGCGCTGGAAGGCGAGGCGGGCTTCTATCACGCGTATGCTGGCAATAACCGTGGCGAGCTGCGCTACAGCTTCACCGGTCAGAATCGGACCGAGCTTGCGCGGATCGCCGACGGCCTCGGCCGTGAGTGGATGTTCCTGGAGACGCTGTACCGCATCTATTCGACCGCCGGCTACAATATCGCCCATGTCGAGGTGACGGCGCGGCTATGTGAGGAGCACGACATCACCTATGCCGACATCGACCGCATCGAGGCATTGGTGAACTGGCTTGAGACCGAGTATCCGAGCCCTGCGTTCCCTACGCCGGGCAGCGACGGCAAGCCTCGTGTCGGCAGCACCCAGTATTTCACCGCGTACGGCGCGGTGAAGCGCGGCTATCCGATGCTGCGCGGCGCGCAACCGCGGCCCGGCGAGAGCGATCCACCAGAGGTGCTGGATCTGATGCACCGCGTTACACTGATCCCCACGGTCCGGCGGACATTGTTCGGACCGAGGATCACGCTGTTTACCAACGACGGACGATGCTTCACCCGCGAAGGCACGGGCCGTGAATTCATCTGGGATTTCGAGGAAGAGGCGCGGCGCATCCGCCCAATCGCGTCGGGTCTCGCGATTACGCCCGCGCGGTTCGAGACACTGATCGATAATTGCCGCCAGATGCATCGGCTGGAGCTTGCCGCACAGACGCTGATCGGACTGACGATGCCCGATTAGCGACACCTCTCCTCTCGTTGGCGGCAGAGGTCGGCTGGCAGCGCCGGGCGCGGGCGCCGTGTTCACCGGAATGACTGCCGTGAGACCGTCAATGTCGCGGCTTACGCGCTGTCAGCGCTCCGGCGCCGCGGGACAGGTTTGCGACTGACCAGCCAGCACCCCACCGATGATACCGCCAGCCCCACCACGGTCAGCGGCGCCAGGCGTTCGCCCAGCAGCGACCAAGCCAGCACGGCCGCGACACCCGGAACCAAATAAAAATTCGCTGTTGCCCGCGCGACCGTGCCACGCTCGAGCATCAGCAGGTACAGCACCATTCCGCCCAGCGACACGACGCCCGCGTTCCACGCGACGGACGCAATCGCACTCGTTGTCCAGTCGCCGTGCGGTGTCTCGAACATCCACATGCAGGCGGTGCAGGTGAGCGCGGAGGCCGCGAACTGCACCATCGTGCACTCCAGCATTGGCACGCCGCGGCAATACCGGCCGAAATACAGCGTGCCGCCAACCAGTGCGATCACACCCCCGACGGTCAGCAGCAGCAGGTGCACCTCGACGCGACTACGCAACGCCGCCAGCCCGACGATTAGCACGACGCCGGCTGCACCCAGGAGCAAGCCGAGCCACTGCCGTGGCGCGAGCCTCTCCCCCAGTACCGGCCAGCCCAATGCCGCGGTGAGCAAAGGGTTCAGTGTCTGGATCAGTGCGATCGGCGCAGCGGGGACGCGGGTCATCGCCGTGTGCGCGGTCATCAGCAGGATCGCGTTCACCAGAATGCCAGCAACGGCACAGTGCTGCCATTTGCCGCGGAGCGCGCTCCACGGCCGGCGCAGCAGCAGCACAACCGAGACCAGGATCGCCGCGCAAACCCACATGCGGACCGCCACGAACAGCAGCGGCGACAGATGCCGCAGCCCGACGCGCGAGGCGATGAAGGAGGAACTCCAGATCAGCACGAAGCCGAACGGCGCCAGGCGATCAAGCATCCTGCGATTCAGTGGCGCCGTGACATGCAGCGGCACTATCGAGGCGGCGCCGAGGTGGCGCAACCCTCGGTCTGCGCTCCTGTCGGTCTGCGCGCCGGCCGCAGGTGAGCGGACTATCCCACGGCGGGTCTCGGGCGGGCGAACGGGATCAGCAGCGCACCGCTTACGAACGTCGCAACGGCCAGCCAGAACAAGGCCGCGAGGATGCCATCGGCGCCCCAACGCTGCAGCAGCACCGCGCCCACAGACGGAGCCGCTGCTTGCGCGACCAGCATTGGGAAGGCCAATCGGCCCATCAGGCTGGCATAGCCGTCGGCGCCGAATAACGCGAGCGGCAACGTGCCGCGCACGATTGAGCGCAGACCGATGCCGCCGCCATAAAGCACCAGACCGATCCAGATCGCGCCGAAGCCCTGCATGAGCAGTCCAAGGCCCACCGCGACAAAGACGGAAGCGATCAGCGCCTCCCAAACCGGGTGGATACGACCGCCGAACACCAGGTCCAGCAGCCGGGCGCCGACCTGACAGGGACCGACAATGGCGCCGAGCGCAACAGCAGTGTCCAGCGGTACTCCGCGCTGCTGCAGCGTCGTGAGCAAGTGAACGGATACGATTGCGGCGATGATGGACGCAAGCGTCTGGGTCAGCACGACAAGCGAGAACAACAGAGGGGAACGCGACGGACGTTCCGACTTGAAGGCCCGCGTGGAGGCGGGTTGCGAACGCGGCCTTTCACGGGGTGCCTCGCGCGGCAGCCCGAAGCCGTAGACGGGCAGCACCACGACGAGCTGCAGCGCGGCATACACGGCACATGCGCCGCGCCAGCCGAAGCGTTGCAGCAAGAGTGCGCTGAGCGGCCAGCAGACCGTACTGGCGAACCCGGCGATCAGAGTGAGCGAAGTGATGGCCGGGCGCGCCTCGCGGCCATACAAGCGACCGAGTGCGGCGAACGCAGGGTCGTAGAGGCCGGCGCCCATGGCGACGCCAAGTATCAGCCAGGCGGCGACGTAGGCCGTCAGATCCGGTGCGGCAGCAAGGCCCAGCAGGCCGAGAGCGGTCAGCAGGGCGCTGGCCATCAGAACAGGGCGGCCGCCGCGGCGCTCGATCAGGTCACCGACCTTGGGGGACACGATGCCAGAGAGGACCAGACCGAGCGATAGCCCACCGATGATCCAGGTCAGTGGCCAGCCGGTCGCTTGCGCGGTCGGTTTCGCCAGAACGGCGGGCAGATAGTACGTCGAGCCCCATACCAGAACCTGGCCAATGCCGAGTACGACGATGACGAACAGGCGCGGACGTTGCATCACCGCCCCTCATCATCGCCGTTGCGCTTGGTGTTGTGGGCGCCACTATGGCCGGCGTCGACGCCGTTGCCACCGCGGCGAGGGGAAACCGCAACCGGCGGCCATAACAGTGGACAGTGGCTGGCGCCCGTTCTCATCGCCGCTCCGGCGGCGTTTGTGCACCCAGTCCCAGTTCGCGTTGCAACAGCATACTGTCCAACCAGCGGCCTTGCTTGTAGCCAACGTTGGTCAGCACGCCCACGCGGCGGAAGCCGAGCTTCTCGTGCAGTCTGATCGACGCGAGATTGGCGCTGTCGCCCACCACCGCGACCATCTGGCGCAAGCCACAGGCTTCGCACGCGTCGATCAGTGCCACGAGCAAACGCTGGCCGATCCGGCGTCTGGTTGCGTCGGGGCGGACATAGACCGAGTTCTCGACAGTGTTCGCGTAGGCGGCGCGTGGACGGTAGCCGCCGGCATACGCGTAGCCCAGCACCGCGTCGTCGTCGGTTGCGACGAGATAGGGCAGCCCCTTCGCCACGACATCGGCGCGGCGGCGGCGCATGTCCGTGGCGTCGGGCGGCTCGGTCTCGAACGAGGCGAGACCGTACAGCACGTGATGCGCGTAGATCGCCGTGACCGCGTCCATGTCAGCGTCTTCGGCGGGGCGGATGGTGATCAGTGGGGATCCTTGCATGCGGTACAACGTGGCACCGGCGTGCACATCCTCAAAGAATATTTTTCCGATACCGGACATAAGTATAAGATTGGCCTATGCCGTCTGCCCCGACGCTCCGCCAGTTGCGCAGCCTAATCGCCGCCGCCGACACTGGCAGCCTGTCGGGCGCTGCCCGCGTTCTGCACATCACCCAGCCCGCCGCGAGCCAGCAGGTGCGGGAACTGGAACGTGCCTTGTCAGTTCGCCTGCTGGAACGTGGCGGCGGTGCGATCCGCCCAACTGCGATCGGCGAAGCCGTGCTGACGCACGCACGCAAAGTGCAGGCGGCGGTTGATGATCTTGTCGCCGCCGCGACGGCGTTCCGCGGTGGCGAGACCGGGCGCGTGCGCCTCGGCACGGGTGCCACAGCCTGCATCCACCTGCTTCCGCCGCTACTCGCGCAAATGAAAGCCCGCATGCCCGGCCTCGAGATCATCATCGCCACCGGCAACACGCCCGACATGCTGCGCGGGGTGCAGGACGGCGGCCTGGACGCGGCGGTGGTGACGCAGGCAGGGCGGCTTGACCGGTCATTAGAGCCACGCCGCCTGCGCGACGAGGCACTGTTCGCTTACGCGCCGGCGGCGCTCGTGCCGGGCGAGCATGCGCTACGCCCGGCAGCGCTGAGCCGTCTGCCGTTGATTCTGTACGAAAGTGGCGGAACCACCCGCAGCGTGGTCGACGCCTGGTTCCACCGCGCCGGCCAAACGCCGCGGCCGATCATGGAGTTGGGCAGCGTGGAGGCTATCAAGCTGCTGGCCGAAAGTGGCCTGGGAGCGACCATCCTGCCGCAGAGCGCTGTCGCCTCGCCGGTGCAAGGCATGGCGGTCCGTCCGCTGCGCCCGACACTCACCCGCTGCCTTGCCGTCGTCATGCGGCGAGACAAGCTGCTCGACCGCGGTTTGCGCGTGTGCCTGGAGGAGTTGGAACGGCTCTGAGCCACCAGCTGCGATGGGTCGGTGGCCGGATGCGCATCACTGACAATAGGTGACCAGCAACTGATGATGGTTGCGTCAGCCGAGCTGCCGACGGTACAGCGCGATCAGGCGCTCCCAGTGCCGTTCCGCTGCCGGTTTGTCGAAACACCAGCGCTGCGGGAACGCGAAGCCATGGTGTACTCCGGGATACAGTTCCAGTTCACCCGGATTGCCCGACTTCTCAAACAGCCCGCGCAACTCGGCAACCATCGGCAGCGGCGCCAGCTCGTCATGTTCAGCGCAGGCGATGTAAAGCTCGCCCTGAGCCCGGGCGAGATTGAGGTGCGGGCTTTCCTCCGCGTCGCTGACCAGCCAGGTGCCGTAAAACGATGCCGCCGCGGCGACGCGGTTCGGATAGCGCGCCGCGGCGGCGAGCGCGTACGGGCCGCTCATGCAGTAGCCATGTGCGCCGACTGCGCCGGGCTTCGCCGCTGGCTGAGCGTCGAGGAACGTCAGCATGTCGGCGATGTCTGCCATCACAGGCGGGATGGTCATCTTGGTGCGTACTGCGCGCATCCGTGCATGCTCTGGGCTGCCATGCTCCAGCACGTCGGGGCCGTAGATCGTGTCGCGGCCAGCCCGGTAATACAGGTTCGGGAGCAGAACGTAGTAACCGACGGTCGCGAGGCGGCGGGCCATGTCTCGCAGCTCATCGCGGATACCTGGCGCATCCATCAGCAGGAACACCGCCGGATGCGGGCCGCCGCGCTCGGGATGTACGATGAACGTCTCCGTCGCGCCGGACTTGGTGGTGATGTCCAAGGTTTGCTCGATCATGCGGCGTAGTCCTCTCGGATGCATGCACGAACAAGGACGATCACAGGTTGCGGGTGACCGGGCAAGAGAGGACGCTGACCGTTCGGCATCCGTCGCTCTCGCGAAGGGGACGTTTGGACAAAGAGGCGGCTTGCCGCATCACCGGAAGCGGATCCTCAGCGCTGTTGTCCCGCTCGTGCTGCGCGGCGACGAACCGCGAGCTGACTCACGATCCCTCCTGCACCACAATTCCCCCAATCTGCCGCACGCCAGAGAGGATCCTCCGTCATGAAAATCTCCGCCGTCGAGACCACCTGGACCCGCATCCCTTTCGACATGGGCGGCCAGCCCGTGGTCCCCGGCGGCATCGGCTGGCAACATATGAACACTGTCTGGCTACGCGTGATCACCGACCAGGGCCTGGAAGGCTGGGGCGAGGCCTTCGGCCACGCTTCTGCGGCCACCACCATCGCAACGCTGAACAGCCAGCTTGCGCCCGCCATCCTCGGCCAGGACGCGCGCGACATTGCCGGCCTGCGCAACCGCCTGGGCAAGGCGTTCCACTCGTTCGGCCGAAACGGTGCCCACGTCTTCGCGCTATCCGCGCTCGACATCGCGCTGTGGGACATCGCCGGCAAGGCCGCCAACCTGCCGCTTTGGCGTATGCTGGGCGCCGCTCCGGTCGAGCGCCTTCCCGCGTACGCCAGTCTGCTGCGGTACGGTGACGCAGGCATGGTTGCCGCCGCGTGCGAGCGCGCGCTCGGCCGCGGTTACCGCGATGTAAAGCTGCACGAAATCACCGTCGCCGAAGTGCGCGCCGCGCGCCAGGCGTTGGGTCCGGTGCCGCAGCTGATGGTCGACACGAACTGTCCCTGGACGGTGACGCAGGCGATCGCGGTGGCCCGGCAGCTGAGCGAGTGCGATCTCACCTGGCTTGAAGAGCCAGTTTCGCCACCCGGTGACTACGCCGGCCTGGCGCGTGTGCGCACCGAGGGCACGGTTCCAATCGCTGCCGGCGAGAACGCCGCCGGCTTGCATGATTTCCACCAGGCGTTCCAGGCCGGCGCTCTGGACGTGGCGCAGCCGAGCGTGATCAAGATCGGCGGCCCGTCGGCGATGCTGGAGATTGCCGCGCTCGCCAAGGTCTATGGTGTGCGGGTCGTGCCGCACAACGCGTATTTCGGCCCGGGTTACCTCGCCTCATTGCATCTCAATGCCGCGATCGCCCCGGATGCGCCCTTCGAGCGTCTGTTCATTGATCTGGAAGCGAGCCCGCTGCACGACCTTGTCCTCGCAGAGAACGGTTCGGTGAAAGTGCCGGATCGGCCCGGTCTCGGGCGCGATCCGGACATGGCAGTGATCAAGCGCTATCAGCTTGCGGAGCCAACGGTACATCGGATGTGAACCTCACAGGGTCCACCGATATTCTGCACCGACCGTGCAGGCGCAGGATCTCGACCGATGCGAAGCCCGCAGAAGCGCTCGAACGTCACGAGCAAGATCCATTCGTGATCTTCGTGTGCTTCGAGACCGTGGCGACATCAGGAACGCCGCGGTTCGCACGCACCGTATTGCCCTTTCATTGACGCATCGGATGTTGCGGTCGCCTATCGCGCGCGCCGACCCGCCGTTCGTGCGGCTGCAGCACGCACGATGCCGGCGCGGCTTGCCGACCAGTTCGGGGCATGGGAACACCAGGTCCGGACTCGCGATCTTAACCCAACTGAGCATATGCTCCGCTATCATGGAAACGTCACACTAAACGGCCCAACATCCGTCTTTCCTGCGCCGTAAACACCGGTGGAGTCTTGCTTGGCTGGCCCTGAGTTGCGCATCGACGAGCTGTCCAAGGCCTGGGGCAGCATGCGGGCGCTCGACTCGCTGTCGATCGCGATGCCGGCCGGCGGCTTCACGGTGCTGCTCGGCGGGTCTGGCTGCGGAAAGACCACGTGCCTGCGCGTGATCGCCGGACTGGATCAGCCGACCGAAGGGCGCATCCTGATCGGCGGGCGCGATGTCACCGCGCTTCCGCCCGCCGCGCGCGGCGTGGCCATGGTGTTTCAATCCTATGCTCTCTTCCCCCATCTCAATGTCGCCGAGAACATCCTGTTCGGCCTGAAAGCCCGCGGTGTGTCGCGCGCGGAACGCGACCGGAGACTCAGCCATGCGGCGCAGCTGCTGGGCATCCGAGCGCTTCTCGCCCGCAAGCCGTCGCAGATCTCCGGCGGCCAGCAGCAGCGCGTCGCGCTCGGCCGCGCCATTGTCGCCGAGGCGCCGGTGTGTTTGATGGACGAGCCGTTGTCGAACCTCGACGCACAGCTGCGCGCGGAAATGCGCCGGGAGATCGTTGCGTTGCAACGCCGTCTTGGTCTCACAATGGTCTATGTCACGCACGACCAGACCGAGGCGATGAGCATGGCCGACCAGGTCGTCGTGCTCCGCTCCGGCAAATTGGAGCAGGCGGCGCCGCCGGTGGAGATATACGAGCGCCCCGCGACGCACTACGTCGCGGGCTTCATCGGCTCACCGCCGATGAACCTGCTGCCGTTGGAGGCTCGGGGCGGAGGCATGATCATCGCTGGCACCGACGGTCCGGTGGTGGCGCCACGCACCGATGCGCCGGCCATCGCCGGCATCCGGCCGGAGGCTCTGTCGCCCGCGGCAATGGGGCCATCGCTGTCGCTCAGCGTGGAGCACAGCGAATTTCTCGGCGCCGATACGGTGCTGACGGGCCGCATCGCGGCCACGCCGCACAAGGTTCAGGCGCGGCTGCCAGGCCGCCATCCTGCTGCGCCCGGCGAGACGCTTCGCCTCGGGTTTCTGCCGGAGGCCGTGCATTTGTTTCATGGCGATACCGGCACGCGGCTGGAGCCCGCCGCAGTGCGGGTGCCGGCACTCGTCTGACTCCAACCGCAACGGAGGTTCGCTCCATGCCCCACGTCACCCGACGCGCCGCGCTCGCCGGCGCCGCCGCTGTCCTTGCTGCGCCGGCCGTGGTGCGCGCTGCGCCGTTGGAGATTCAGTTCTTCTTTCCGATTGCTGCCGCCGGCCCAATTCCCAAAATCATCGACGCCTACGCCCGCGACTTTGAGAAGCTGCATTCCGGTATCGGCATCAAGCCGGTTTATGCCGGCAGCTACGACGACACGATTGCCAAGGCGATCACGGCGTTCAAAGGTGGGCACGCGCCGCCGCTGGCGATGCTGGGTGCGATCCAGGTGTGGACGCTGATTGATCTCGACGCGATCGTGCCGTTCGACGAGCTGGCGACCACCACTGAAGACAAGCAGTGGATGGCGGGCTTCTTTCCGGCGTTCCTTGCCAACGGCAATGTCGACGGCCACACCTGGAGCATTCCGTTCCAGCGTTCGACGCCGGTGCTGTTCTGGAACAAGGAAGCGTTCAAAGAGGCCGGTCTGGATCCCGAGAAACCGCCCCAGACCTGGGCGGAGCAGACCGCGATGGGCAAGAAGCTTGTCGTGAAGGCAGGCGACACGGTCAAGCGTTGGGGCGTGCAGATTCCGGGCACCGCCGGCACTTACTGGTTGTACCAAGGCCTCGCCGAGCAGGCCGGCCAGCAGCTGATGAGCCGCGATGGCACCAAGACCTTCTTCAATTCACCTGGCTCGGTGGAAGCTTTGGAATATTGGGTGTCGCTGGGCAAGCAAGGTATCCAGCCACCCGGTGTGGTGGACTGGGGTACCACGCCGAACGATTTCGTCGCCGGCCGGGTGGCGATGATGTGGACCACCACAGGGAACCTGACGTTCGTCGCCAACCGCGCGAAGTTCCGGTTTGGTGTGGCGATGCTGCCGGCCGACAAGCAGCGTGGCGCCCCAACCGGCGGCGCAAATTTCCACGTCTTCAAGACGGCGACGAAGACCGAGCGCGACGCCGCGCTGTTGTTCGTGAAATGGGTCACGACGCCCGAGCGGGCGGCCCAATGGAGCATTGACACCGGCTATGTCGCGACGCGTCCCGATGCCTGGGAGACCACGCTGATGAAGCAGCGGGTCGCAAAGCTGCCTCAGGCGGCTGTGGCGCGCGATCAGCTCAAGTATGCGGTGCCGGAACTATCCACCCACCAGAACCAGCAGGTGACGTTGCCGCTGAACAGCGCATTGCAGGCGGCGCTGGCGGGAACGAAGCAGCCCAAGGCCGCGCTGGATGACGCGCAGGCCAACGCGGTGCGGGTGCTGGCGCCATTCCAGCGCACGTAACGGCTTGCGGCGCGGCACAGGACCTGACTAAAGTCAACTGGGCAATGCTCTACCTGGCGGCGCGAGTCCGCGGCTGAAGATACGTGCAGGCACCGGCGCTCCGCAATCATAGATTGTTTTTCTGTTAACCGATTGGTGCGTTTCAGCGAAGTTCCGCGTCGGATCCGTCACATAACGGGAGATAGACCGGAATGAATCCCTCAGTTTGAGGCACACTCCGCGCTTTGTCTCGCATCGGGACGGTGCGTCGCGTGGCATGCGCGTTCGACATGGCGGCGTCCGGGATTCGTCTATGGCACTGCTCTCCGACAGGCCTTATTAGAAAAACCGACGGTTACGGCGGTTTTGCCGCCAGTGTTCCGGTCCTCGCGGCCGGAAGGGGGCCTCTGGCCCCTGCGTCTCCCAGACGTGAAGCCTCCCTGTTTACTTGCCCCCGGCCTTTGCCGGGGGCTTTTTCTTTGTGACAGTTCTCTGCCAGGACGGTCGGTTCGCCGTCGCGTTTCTCTATGCTGACTGGCCAACCGTCAGTTCATTTCGGCAAAGTGTGGCGTCATTGCTACCGATCTCCCGCCACCGGCCGGCTCCGGCGGGAAATACGCCGCGAGCGAGCACCGCGCGCAGACCAGAGAGAACCGAACGAGCGTGGTCAATCCGGCCGAGGCGCCCAATTCCCGCCGACACCGCTGCGTAGATCCCCCGGACCCGGTTGAACGCTGCCCCGATCAGCCGGACGAGTCGCACTGCGTTTCGTCCTTGAGTGCAGTGGACCCACATCATCTTTGCGGGGGCGCGATCGACGCTCGAAGCATCAGCGGCCCGAAGGACGGGCCACCTCATCGCGCACGGTGCCAGAGCTCACCAAGCGGCTGGCATTCCGCCGCCGCTGGCGCAGTCGTTGAACGTCGGCTGGGAATGGCCACGCCGTGGTCCGTCAGTCGCACCCCTTGCGCCCCACGTGGGTGAGCGTGGCTTCCGGGCGGATGGTGCGGTGCGCGAGGCTGCGCTGATTCCGGCGGAGCAGAAGGCCGCCGGTCACTCCAACCGGTCCCGTGGTGTCGGCCGACGCGATCCCTGTCCCTCTGCGAGCGCTGGGAAGGTCAGGACGTATCGCAGGGGAACGGCCAGTCGGCCCCATCGAGGGGTCGGGTTGGTGGGCGCGATGAATGGCGGGGTGCGTTGACACGCCGCACACGTTGGTCACGATGCGACGCTCTGCAATCAGAAGCACCTGTTCCGGCACCGGCTGTCCGATGATCGCGCGTTTGATTTTTACACTGGTCTGCCTCTTGCTGCTCGCTTTGCCGGCGCGCGCGGAAGACCGCGTGGTGAACGTCTATAATTGGACCGACTACATCGATCCGGGCGCCATACAGCGTTTCGAGAAGGATACCGGAATCCAGGTCCGCTACGACGAGTATGACAGCCTGGAAACATTGGAAGCCAAACTTCTGACGGGTGAGTCCGGCTACGACATCGTTGTGCCAAGCGACGAGCCCTCCCTGTCGCGGCTGATCAAGGCCGGCGCGCTGGCGGTGATCGAGCGGTCAAAGGTGCCAAACTGGAAGAATCTGGACCCGGCGCTGATGCAGCGTGTCGCGGCGGCCGATCCAGGCAACGCGCACGGCGCGATCTATCTGTATGGCAGCACTGGCCTCGGACTTGTGCCCGACCGCATTCGCGCGCTCGCACCCGGCGCACCGCTGGACAGCTGGGACCTGCTATTCAAGCCGGAGTGGGCCAGCAAAGTCGCAAAATGCAGTATCGTCATGATGGATTCGGAAATCGACGTGATTCCGACGGTGCTGCATTACCTCGGCCGAAGTGCGGACAGTACCGACGCGGCGGACCTCGCGGCGGTCGAAAAGACGCTGATGGCGATCCGACCCTACATCCGCAATTTTGCCTCCGCCGGTGCCCTGGAAGAGCTGGCAACGGGAGAGGCGTGTCTGGCGATCGATTATTCCGGCGACGTGGCGCAGGCCGCGGCACGTGCGCGCGAGGCGAATCGCGGCGTGACTGTACAGTACGTGATCCCGAAAGAAGGCGCACAGATCGGCTTCGACATGCTGGCGATCCCGGCCGATGCACCGCATAAAGATGCGGCGCTGAAGTTCATCAATTTTCTCCTCCAGCCTGGCGTCATGGCGGGGATTACCAACAAGGTGCGTTACCCCAACGCCGTGCCGGCGAGCCGGCCGATGATCCATCCTGACCTGCTGTCGGATTCGGCCGTGTACCCGTCGCCCGGCGCCATGGCACGGATGTTCCATATCGGACCGGTGCCGCTGGCCGCTGAGCGAGCCCGCACCCGCATGTGGGCGCGATTCAAGGCCGGGCAGTGACACCAGCGGAGCGAGGGCGCCTCTCCCCCTCCCCTTGTATGAGCGGGAAGGCTGGAGGGGCACCCAGTACCGCTTCGATCGGAGATAGCCACCCCTCCACCCAAGCTGCTCCACCCGGGCGAGGGGGGGTCAGCATATCCACGCTCACCGTTCGTTACGGCACCACTGTCGCCCTTAATCGGCTCGACCTCACCGTTCTGCAAGGCGAGCTGTTCGTACTGCTCGGCGCATCCGGTTCCGGCAAGACGACGCTGTTGCGTGCCATCGCGGGATTTCTCCGCCCCGATTCGGGCAGCATCGTGCTGGACGGTATCGAACTTGGCCCACTGCCGCCGCATCGTCGCCCCGTTAACACGATGTTCCAGTCTTATGCGCTGTTCCCGCATATGACCGCCGCAGCAAACATCGGCTTCGGATTGCGTCAGCAGCACCGGCCGCGCGAGGAGATTGCGCGCCGCGTTGACGACATGCTGGCTCTGGTCAGCCTGTCCGGAATGGGTGGTCGGCGGCCCCATCAACTGTCCGGTGGCCAGCAGCAACGTGTCGCACTCGCGCGCAGCCTGGCGCCGAACCCACGCCTGTTGCTGCTCGACGAACCACTGTCGGCGCTGGACCGCAATCTGCGCGCAGAGACCCGTAAAGAGCTGCTACGCCTGCAGAGACAGCTTGGTACCACCTTCATCCTCGTCACGCACGACCAGGAAGAAGCACTCGCCATGGCAGACCGCATCGGGGTCATGCAGGACGGCCGCATGGCACAGGTCGGCACGCCCGCTGAGGTGTACGAGCATCCAAATACCCGGTTCGTTGCGGAATTCCTGGGTGCGGCGAACGTTCTGCCGGCAGTGGTGCGGGGTATCGCGAATGACGACGTGACACTGGAATTGCCCAGTCTTGCAACGATGGTTCGTGCGCGGGGGATCGCGGCGGTGGGCGAGATGTTGATGCTGGCTCTGCGTCCGGAACGCTTGCGCCTTGGTTCGCTGGACGCGCCGAACCGGCTGGAAGCGGTGGTCGCAGAACGGGCCTATGCGGGGGAGACGCTGACGCACACGCTCCGTATGGCAGACGGCACCATATTGCGTGCGTCGCAATCGCTGCACGACGGCCTCACCGCTGGGGCGTTGGATGTCGGTGAACCAGTCACCGTGTCCTGGCAGCCGGATGCCTGCATCCTGTTGCGGTCGTGATGGGGGGTATTCGTCCGCTCCGCGCGGCTCTGCGGGCCGCGTTATAGGCCCTACCGCCCGCGGTATACCGGCTCACGCTTTTCGTTGAACGCGCGAATGCCTTCGCGGCGGTCCTCGGTCGGCACCATCCGATTGTAGGCCTCGATCTCGAACATCATGGCGCTCGCGAGGTCCATATTCTGCCCGTAATTCACCGACTGCTTGATCTGTCGCGTCGAGATCGGCGCGTTCGCCGCGATTGTCGCTGCGGTTTCCAGAGCTTCCGTCAACAGCGTCTCCGTCTTGCAGATACGATTCACCATTCCCCATTCGAATGCCTGATGAACGCTGAACGGCTTGCCGGTGAGCAGGATTTCCTTTGCGCGCCGGACGCCGACGGCGCGCGGCAGGTTCTGCGTACCACCGGCGCCGGGCATTATGCCGAGCGTTACTTCCGTCAATGCAAACCGCACATGCTCCGAGGCGTAGATGAAATCAGCGCACAGCGCGATCTCCATCCCGCCCGCAAAAGCGGCGCCGTTCACCGCAGCAATCAGGGGCACAGGACATTGGATCATGCCGCGGATCGCGCGCTCGAAGATCAGATGCTGGTCTTGCCATTGCTGGTCCGTCATCCCGTTGCGTTCCTTCAGGTCGCCGCCAGCACAGAACGCGCGTGGCCCCGCACCGGTAATGACAATGCAGCGCTGAGCGTGGGGGGCTGCATGGAACGGTTCGAATGCGGCCAGCAGATCGAGCCCCATTTGCGTGTTCATAGCGTTCGCCGCCTCTGGCCGGTTCAGAGTCACCAGCACGATGTGCGGCCGCGGGTGCTCTATGGTCAGTGTCTGGTACGATTGCGGCATGAGGACCATCCTGAACGGGTGTCGTTAGTTACATTGCGCGGCGATGACGGGATGAGCAAGACGCGCACGTCGCGCCGGCAGGTGTCGAGGGACCGGTGATCGCCGTGACGGCGAACCCGCTTTATCGCATTTTCCCATTTGCTCCTTTGGCAGCGCGCCCACCGAAATGGCGGCTGCCCACATCCACGGCTCCAATCTGCCGAGCGAGATCGGCCGCGTGGCCTGAAGTCACTCGCGACGCCCCCGTTCCGGCGACGCCTTGCGCCTCGGCGACCATTATCCCGTCGCTGGCGACCAACCCGCTGACCGGGTTTTCAAGAAACTGGATTTTAGTTCCCGACGCCTCCAACATCGCGACGACCAGATAACGCCGGGCCGAGCGGAAATCTTCATCTAAGGGTGCCGGTTGCTGCCGCCGGCTTCCGCCAGCAGCACCGACAGGTCTGCGCCCTCGGTCAAGCGGTGTGCCGGCACACGATCGCCGATCCGGCGTCGACGACGAATTCGTCGTACGCGAGCATCGTGTTCATGCGACAGTCCGTGGATCCTCGACATTGACACGGAGGTGTTCGGTCGGCTGCGGCGTTGCCGTCATCACGCAGACGCCGTCCGGTGCCTCGAACTGATGCCAGGCATTCTGCGGCACGATCGCCATCATGCCTGCACGTAACGACACTGTCTCGCGTTCCTCTGCGGTGATGAGGTGCAGCGTGGTCGAGCCATCGACGATGTAAACGATTTCGTCACCGTTCGGATGGCGCTCCCACGCACTGACGCCGGCAAATTTCGCGGTGAACACCGCGCCGTCGCGATACGGAGCGAGGCGCGCGAAGGCGCCCGCCCGTTCCTCCTCGGACGATGTCGGCGTGCGCCCCCGCAGCATCGTCAGTTTCGCAAACTCCGCCTCGAAGTCGATGACGGTAACCATGCATTCTCTCCCCGACGTCAGCGCTTCACCTGCTGCCAAGCCTGCTGTGGTGCGGGCGGCAGCTTGTCCATGTGCTTCAGGAACAAGGCCAGTTGCCATACCTGCTGCTCGTTCAGAACGTGCTCCCATGATGGCATCCCGGACCATCGGATGCCATTCTGGATCTTCCAGACGGTCCAGCCTTCGGGTTCATCCTCAACACCGGTCTTGGCCAGTTGGGGTGGGGGCGGGTACAGGCCCTTTGCCAGCGGCGAAGGTTCGCCGTCCGCGGTTCCGTGGCAGAAGACACAGTGCCGACTATAGACACCGATGCCCGCGATCAAGTTCGCATCGGTCAGCTGCACCGGATTGGGACCCTTGGGCGCTTCGTGGTCGAGCGTGGCCTGGAGCGATGTGCGCGCGGCCCATTGCTCCAGCGGAAGCGGCTGACTGTTCGCTGCCCCGGCCGGAATGGTGCCGTTGACGATCACGACATAGCCGACCGCGCCGATGACGATAATTGTCAGGATGATGCCAAGGACGAAGCCTTTGAACATGGAGCCTCCTGTATGTGTACAAGCACGACGGTGCGATGGCCGTGGCGGCACGGTCGCGTGTGGCTCGACCGGACGCAAATCACGTTGGGGTTCTTCCTGGTTCCGCGCTGGTCTTCGCGTTCAATAGCCCAATCCGCGGCGGCCGGAACTGCGGGCGTCCTGACCGTCAGTCCAGGCATCGGCGTTTCCATTGGCCGAGGGCAACGCGTCGGGGCGTTCCCGGACAGAGGCCTGCGATCGAACGGGAATGCTCGGACGCCCTGCGGCGCGCCAAGGCACGACGGGGGATCTGACCTAACCGCGTACCGCGCCCAGCACCATCCGCAAGAACGAATCGACGCTCTCCCGCGCCATCCAGCGCATTACTGCAACGATGCGGTTCTCCGGATCAACCCAGGTGATGTTGCCGCCCGCGCCCGACGCATAAAAACCCGCCGCCGGCGCGCCGGGATACCGCGTCGCTGCGGTGTTTAACCACCACATCAGGCCGTAACTCGGGTTCAGCTTGCACGGTACCAACGACTCGTCGATCCAGGCCTCCGGCAGCACCCGTCGCCCGTCCCACTCGCCGCGTCGCAGCATTAGCAGCCCGATGCGCGCCTGGTCCTCGGCATGGATCGCCACGCCGCCCCCCCAGTGGCTGCCGCCAGACACGGACTCGATCATTCGCCCGTCGATCTCGACCATCGACGTGCGATAGCCGTGCCAACGCCATGTGTCGGAGGCGCCGATCGGTTGCATGATTCGTTCGCGGAACACCTCCGGCAGCGGCCGGCGGAAGACCTGCAGCAGAGACAGTGCAAGCCGGTTCACCCGCACATCGTTGTATTCCCAGTAGGTGCCCGGCGCGCGCAGCGGCCGTGCGTCGCCCTTCCGCCCTTGCCCCTCCATCAATAGATTTCGATTGCGGTCGATCACGTCGGACTTCCCGAACAGGCTGCCTTCCCACTCCGAAGTCTGCTGCAGCAGCTGGCGCCAGGTGATGGCGCCGTTGTGCGCTCCCTCGAACCCGCCGTCGCGCACGCGCAGGGCGACAGGCTCGTCGAGCGACTCAATCAGCCGGTCAGCCACGGCGACGCCGGCAAGCAGGCTGAGATAGCTCTTGGCGACAGAGAACGTGAAATCGACCTGGCGCGTGTCACCCCATGACGCGACGACAGCGTTATTCCGCGTGACCAGGCCGTTCGCTGGCCCGCGCGCCCGGATCGGCCCGAGTATCTCGTTGTTCGGCGGCGGTTCGAAGAACCCCGCCTCGATATGGGCGCGCAGATCGCGCGGCCAGCCAATCTCATGTGCAAGAGCAAATTGTACGAGCCCGTTCATTGGACGTACCTCGCCCGCGCAGCGGGAGAGGTCAAGGCGCGTCGTGCCGAGGGTGGGGTCCCACCGCCGCCCGGCAACGCCACACTTTCGCACCCGCATCGTTTCTGCGCTATGTTCCGGCCCCACGGGTTGACGGACAGAGTGGGGGACTCGCTGGTGGCGAAGCTGAACCACGACGCCGGGCGTGCCGCGCTGCGGTTCAGTCCACTGTTTCAGGCGATGCAGCCCCGCGAGCTGGATGAAATCCTCTGCTTCGCGGTTGACCGTCGTGTCCGCCGTGGTCAGATCATATTCCAAAAGGGCGACACCGGCTCTTCGATGATGGCGGTGCTGCGTGGCCGCGTGCGCATCAGCGCGGTGTCCGCCGAAGGCAAGGAGATCACGCTCAACGTCATTAACCCCGGCGAGGTCTTCGGCGAGATCGCCTTGCTCGACGGCAAGCCGCGCAGCGCCGATGCCACGGCGACAGAAGAAACCCACTTGCTCGTGGTGGAGCGTCGCCAATTCCTCCCCTTCCTCACCCGCAACCAGGATCTGGCGCTGCGGCTGCTTGCCGTGCTGTGCGAGCGCCTGCGCCAGACCAGCATGGCGCTGGAGCAAATTGCCTTGCTCGGCCTGCCGGCGCGGCTGGCTATCGTGCTCCTGAAGCTCGCCGGCAGCTATGGACGGCTTTCCGCCAGCGGCACGCGCATTGAGCTCAAGTTGTCGCAGCGTGACCTGTCCACGCTGGTCGCTTCCTCACGGGAGAGCGTCAATAAACAGCTCAGCGCCTGGCGGGAGGACGGTGTGATTACGATGGACGACGGCTTCATCGTGCTGCGCCGGCGCGAGGAACTGGAAGCGCTGGTCGAGTACCGTTAGTCGGAGAACGGTCCGAATCCCAGGGCGCGATAGCGGCCGCCAGCCGGGAAGTCCTCGTGGTAGACCGGCCGGCGATCGCTTCGGCGCTTCACGCCTCGCTATATCGGGCGGACGTGCGGTCTGCGCATTATCCGCCGCGCGATCCCGACCCCCCGGATTTCCAAGGCAACGACGCTCTCCGCCAGGAGCGCCTTCGGTTGCTTGATTCCGGCACGCACGCCTATCCTCCCGCCTTCGGTTGAACATCAGGTCACCCATCCGCGTGGTAGCAGGGCCGGCTGTCCCAACCGGCAGGGAGGATACCCCGCATGAGCGTGATGCACGGGCGCTTGCCGTTTGCGCTCGCGGTGGGCGTGTCGCTCGCCGGACGCGGCTTCGCGCAATCGAGCGGCGTCGCCGTACGGCGTCGCGGCAAAATCGACCCGCTGTCGGGCAACGCGTTCCGCCTCGCGCCGCGCAGTGGCGCCAAGGTCACTGCCGTGTTGGCCAGCAACCCGCGTTTAAACTGGCCTATCCCGGCGAAGCCCATCGACATCGCGAAGGGCAGCTCCATCGGCACTGCTGCCATTGCGCAACGTGATGGCACACTGCGGGCACTGGAGGTCCAGGTGTTTCCGCCGAGCGTCCGCGGCGTCGGTGAAGGGGCGCGCCCATTCGACGTAGCACCTGCCGGCTCGATGACGAATGGTACGATCGGCAGCATGGTCTCGGCCAACGGCCGCATTCTCACCGTGGCCTGCAAGGGCGGCGAGAAGAAGATCTTTGTCCCGAACGGCGTGCCTTTCGTCACTCATGCGCCTGCCAACCGCAGTGCACTGACGCCCGGTGCCAACGTGCTTGTCATCGCGACCCAGGCCCCTGATGGAACCGTGACGGCGAATACCGTCCTGGTGGGGAAGAACGGGCTCGTTCCGCCGATGTAGCGGCCGTGACCCGTAGTGGCGCAGGGCGGCGGGACAGGAGTGTTTCTGCAGTGACCATCCGGGATGGGAGATGAGATAGCCATGGCTGTGAAGATCGAACGAATCCACCCCGCGGGCATGAATATCCGCATGCAGCAGGGCAAGCCCGCCTACTCGCACGTCGTCACCGTCACGGGACCAGGCCGGATGATCTACATCGCCGGCCAACTGGCACGGGACGCAGACGGCAACATCGTGGGGCCGGGCGACATGCGGGCACAGCTCGAGCAGACCTTCAAGAACCTCGATGCATGCCTGAAAGCCGCCGGCGCGACCTGGGCTGATGTGGTTAAGACCAACACTTTCGTGACCGACTACCAGGCGTTCTCTCGATGCTCGGACGTGCGCATGCGGTATCTCGGCGTCGGCAGCCCAACAAGCACAACGATCCAGATCAGCGGCCTCGCCCAGACCGAAGCGATGGTCGAGATCGAGATGATCGCCGCGGTGGACTAGACAAATCTAAGGCACAAGCGGAACCCCGTTCGTTCCGGTTCAAATATCAGATTGGACGCGCCCAATCCGCTGTTAATCCCGACCGGCGGCTGAGCGGCGGCGCCCGCGCCAGTTTTCTACTGCCCCGTGGAGAAAGAACGCGATGATCGGCGCCCCGGTCGCGTTGTCGCTCTCGGCACCGACTGCACTCGCGCTTTGGGTGGCAGGCGCGGCCGGCACCGCGTTGACCGACGCTGACCGCAGCGATGCGTTCGAGGTCTTCACCCACCCGTCGCGCATCGCCCTAGAAACGGTACGGCCTGTCGCCAGCGGTCGCCCAGCGCTGACCCGATCCGGCTAGCCGACGGCGCCGCTCAGTACTGGGCCAAACAGTTGCCACCGCTCACCATCAAAGCGGGCCATCTGGACCTGCTTCACCGGGGCAAAGTCGGTCGGGCTCGTATTGATGGTGATCCCGGGCAGCAGCATCGGCACCGTGAAATTGTGCAGATTTGCCGCCTGGCGCATCACGTTCTCGCGGGTAAGCTCGTCGCCGCACTGTTTCAGCACCTGCACGACGGTGGCTGCGTTGGAAGGACCGTAGACGTTGTTGACGTCAGTCCTGTCACCCTCAGGATAATATTTGTCCATGAAACCTACCCACCACTTATAGCCGGCGTCGTTCTGCCACTCCGGGTCGGTGGGATCCTTCAGGTAAAAGTCGGACACGATACCTTTTGAGTTTTCCAGCCCGGCCGGCTTCAATGTAGCGGCGACCGAAGAGCCAATGCTGCTCAAGATATGGATCGGCTTCCATTCGAGCGTCGCTGCCCTCTTGATAGCCTGCGCGGCAAACTTGGGGATCGCAGTGTTGACAAAGGCATTGCAGCCCGCCTCCTGCATGCTGACAATTTGCGACTCGACGGTCGCGTCAGTCGTCGCATAGGATGCCTTGACCTTGATCATTGATGCAGCCTTCGCGCCCAGCCCGTCGCTGACGCCCTTGAGATAATCCTTGCCAAAATCGTCGTCCTGGTAGAGTACGCCGATCTTGGCATCGGGGAGGTGCTTCAGAATATAAGCGGCATAGATACGCCCCTCGCTTTGGTAATTGGGCTGCCAGCCGATTGTCCAGGGATGGCCCTTCGGATCGTCCCATTTGGTGGCGCCGGTCGACACGAATAGTTGCGGCACCTTGTGCTCGTTCATGTAGCGCCAAATCGCACTGTTGGTTGGTGTGCCGAGCGGGCCTGCATCCAGAAACACCTGGTCTTCCTCAACTAACTTGCGTGTCATCTCGACGGTCTTGGGTGGCGAATAAGCGTCATCATAAGAGATGAAGACGATCTTGCGACCGTTCACTCCGCCATTGTCGTTGATCATCTTGTAGTAGGCGGCCATTGCTTTGCCGATTGTGCTGTAGGACGAGGCTGGTCCGCTGTAAAAGCAGGTGTTGCCGAGCTTAATCTCGGTGTCAGTGACGCCCGGCGCGGATTGTTTGGCGGCGCGAGCACGCCTCCCCATCAATGACAGGCCGCCGGCGGCGAACGCTGGCGCAACAGCAAGCACGGTACGGCGTGGCACGTTTTTCATGATTGCCTCCCTGTTAAGCCGATCAATCGGTCTGATTATTGACGATAGCCCTATTGCGACACGGACGCCACCGGGCTCTGGTGCGAATACAGGGGAATCGCACTTGTGCGAGTGACGTGGCTGCGGGACGCCTCGAAACAGTCACATAATGTTTGCAACCGCGATCTGTGATGACCTAGTCACTTATAAAGTAGTATCGGGATAAGGCGGCCGAAAACACTGAAATCGCGAGGACGACAGCTATAGTTAGGTTTCTCTACAGCATTTGATACCTATCAGAGATCGGAGAGTCGAACCTACTTTGGCATCTTGACTTCCCGGACGTTATTTCTCGTTCCGCTCACACACTGATCCTTTCCACCTCAACTTGCGTGAGCCTCTCCTTGGACCGGTCGTAGAGCTTCGTCGTAACCGGACTCTCAGAGGCTGACCCGCAACGGATCCCCAACGGAACTGCGGGTCATGTCAATTGGTTAGCGATGCAGGTTGCGCGATCCTGTCGGTCGCGATTCTCTCGTGTTTGCGAAGACAAGGGGAATTCATCGTGGCCTGGACCGAGATCACGCGCCGCAAGTATCGGCGCGATGGACGACGCTATTCAAGACACCACGGATGGCGAATCGGCCGTCATCGAGCCGCACGTGCCGCGACCGCAGCGTGCGGACGACCGCGCGAGACCAGCGTACGGGAGATCGTGAACGCCATCTTCTATATCGCCCAAGCCGGCTGCCAGTGGCGCATGCTGCCGGGCGATTGTCCACCGTTCGCCACAGCGCAGCGGTATTTCTATGCCTGGCGCGACGAGGGGTGTTGGCAGATGATCAACCACGTGCCGCTGATGGATGCACGG
>JASHQG010000205.1 GCA_030037665.1 Acetobacteraceae bacterium | reverse complement strand
TCCTTCTGTGGCTCCAGAAGGAGCGACAGATGGAAGTTGACCTTGGTCCGTCTTCGAGCGCGGTATCGTCAGTCGCGCACCGTCATCGGTCCACTCGATATGCTCGATGTCGATCGCGACCAGTTCGGAGCCGCGCAGCACGCACGCGAACCCGACCAGGATCAGCGCGCGGTCGCGCAGGCCGGCGAGTGTGTCGGTCGGGCAGGCGTCGATCATGCCTCGGACGATCTGCGCGGTCGCGGCCTGCTTCTGCTGCGGCGCGGTGCCGAGCGCGCGGCGGATGCCCCGCATGACCGCTTTGTCGGCTTCCGCTTTGGTCGGCGGCTCGCGATGGCCGGCGAGCTTGTGGGCATGCGTAATCGCGGCGCAGCGGCGGGTGATCGTGCTGGCTTTGGTGCTCCTGCGGGCTTCGGCGGCGAGGAAGGCGGTGACGCTCCCGGGCGACGCAGGCAGCGGCTCGAGCCCGCGAGCGGCGCACCAGGCGGCGAAGATGCGCATGTCGCTCTGACAGGCCCGGCGGGTCCCTGCCGACTTGCTCCGGGCGGCGAAGTCGAGCGCGGCGGTGACATCGGCCTCGGTATGGGCGATGGCGGTGCCGGGGGTGGTCGGGATCAGGTCGGGCAAGGCGGGGGTCTCCTGGGTCTGGGAATCGGGTTTATCCAGCATGGAGGGTATCGGACATTCCTTGCCATGCAATGGTTTTACAATGTGCAAACCATTGCGCCGTGGTGGTAGGGCAAGGATGAAGTCATTGACTCGCAAATGCCGGCGTTCCACCCTGCCGGGCCATGATCATGACGGTTGGCAGCACCAAGGGTGGCGTCGGGAAATCGACGCTCGCGCTTCATCTCGCGGTCTCCTGGGCGCGCGCCGGGCGCGATGTGCTGCTCGTCGATGGCGACCGGCAGGGATCGGTGCAGAAGTTCATCGCCGCGCGGGCTGACTCGGGGCGGACCCCTGTCGTCGCTTGCGTGCAGTACGTCGACGGCCGCGTGCCGCGCGACCAGGTGCGGTTGCAGGCGCCCCGGTATCAGGACGTGCTGATCGATGCGGGCGGCCACGATAGCCCGGCGCTGCGAGCGGCCCTGTTCGTCGGCGATGCGGTGCTGGTGCCGTTCCGCCCGCGGACGGTGGACGTGCAGGCGATCGGGGACATGGCCGCGCTGATCGACGAGGCGCGGCAGGCGCGCGACGGCCTGCTCGCGATGGCGGTGCTGAACATGGCGGACCCGGGTCGGTCATCCGACAATGTCGATGCGATCGGCGCGCTCGCCGACTTCCCACAACCGGTCGCGCTCGAAGCCAAGGTGGTCGAGCGCGAGGCGTTCCCGAACGCGGCCGGATTCGGCCTCTCGGTCGATGAGCTGCTACCGCGCGATGCGAAAGCGTGCGAGGAACTCGAGGCATCGGCAACCGAGGTGCCTGCAATGGTAGAGCAATGGATTAGCAACGGGAGAGCCATTTCATGACCATTAACAGGCGGGTGCCATCGAAGCCCTCTGATGCGGGCGAGAGCTTCATCGCCAAGGCTGAGGGCGGGCAGCCGCACGCCACTCGCTGGATCAGGGGAAATCGGACGCAGATCACGCTGTCGATCGCGCCCGAACTGCTGGATCAGGTCGATGCCATCGCGCGGCGCAAGCACCTGAGCCGGGCGGCGCTCCTGACGGTGTGGCTCGGAGAGAAGGTGGAGCAGGAAGCGGAGCGCGCGGCATGATCGACGTCGAGTGTTTGCGCGCTGGCGATCCGTGGGAGCTGGCAGGGGCGGCGCAGCACCTGACCGACGAAATCACCACGCTCGTCGCGCGTGCCAGCGAGACTGGCATCGATGATGAGATGATCCTGGCGCAATTGCAGGACGCGGCAGACGCGCTCCGCGAGGGACTGACATGAGCGATACTCCACCCGTGCCCGGCCCGGCGATGCCGCCCTTGATGTCGCCGGAACGCGCGCGAGACATTGGCCGGCTGTATCAGGCGCTGTCCGAGCAGTTCGAGGCGACCGGCGGGAGGACGCAGGCGGCGCGTGAGCTGCAAAAGGCTCAGTGGTGGCTGACTTATGCAATCACGCTCACGCAGACCGGCAATGGCGATGGGAAGCCGAGCGCATCGCCACCGCCATCCGCGACATGATCCACGAGAACGTCGCGACCAAGGCCACCAAAATGAAGCTCTGCGCCGACTGCCGTTGGATCCAGCCGCGCGACGACATCCAGCAGTCGCGCTGCGGGCACTCGGCCGCGACGCACACAACGACTAGCCGGGTCGATGGGTCTGTGCGCGTGTTCCAGATTTCGTGTCAGCAGTTCCGCCTGATGATCGATGGCTGTGACGTCGAGGGAAAGCTGTGGGAGCCGAAGATCGTCGGGTTTGAATGAGCGACGTCCGCACCCTGGGTGAAGTCGCGGTGCGCACCTCGACGCTGGCGGTCGCCTGCTCGCGCTGCGAGCGGCGCGGGCGCCGGCGTGCGCGTCATCGTGCCCGAGCTGGTTGCGGACTGCGCGCGGCGGGACTCTGCCGCGCTGGTCGAGCGGTGCGACGTGCTGTTTCCAGAACTTCGGGCGCTGTTCCCGGCGCGCTGATCTCGTGTCGGGCGAGCGACACTGTGCCCGTACCCGAGAGTTTTTCAATGATTGCTGCGTCGCCTCGCCCGTTCGACGCCGCTTTGATCACCTTCAGCAACCGCTGACGCTCGCGATCGGTGAGCGTCTTCACAACCATCTTACGTCTGTCCGTCAGGCCATAAGCGCGCTTCAACCTGCGCTCGATTTCCAACCGCTCTTTCTCGGTGCTGCCCGGCATTCGATAGGCGATGACGAACAAGTCGCGCGTGTCGATGCCACTCTCACTGCACCACCCGTCGGCGTTGCGCGCGTGGTCGTGGACGCGACCGACCCAGCCAGCGCTTTGGCCGACGCGAACTGGTTCGCGCGTGGCGATCAGCACGAAGACATATAAAGCCGGGGTCTTGGGCTTGGGCTCCGCGATCATCGAGCCATCGCGACGCGTCAGCGGTCCGACGTAGAGGCTACGGACTTTCGGGGCCAACCCGCCCCGCTCAAGGATGGCTTTGGCTGCAGCCTCTAGACCAGTCCGACGCATCGCTGTTCCAGGTTCAAGGCGCGCTGGATTTTAGATCAACCCGAAGTGGCGAAAGGCCGCCTCAATAACAGATCGCTTGTCTGGCGGGCATGGGACCACGCGGATTGTGGGGCTGATGCGGTTCGGCGCCTGCCTGCTCGTAAGGCCATGGTCGGCCTTGACGTGCGCGATATGGCAATTCTTCACCCCCACGATGTGAAGGCACTTTTTGATCCACCTCCGAATCTCGTCATAGGTCGGCATTGTCGTGCCCGCGGTCATACTGGCCGGTACGATGGATGACGCAGGTTGCATCCCCGCAGACCTGCCGCGTGGCTCGGCGCTCAAACCGGTTGCAACGAGATTGACCGCGAATTTTGCGAGACAGAGGATGCAGCCGGTCCGCCCTGAACCCGCGGATTGCCGACCAAAACGCGCAACACGCGCTCGCTAGCCGCCACTTCCTCCTTGCTCGTGAGGTGTCGTTGCATGCCATCGCGCTTCAATGCGAAGTGACGCATGTCCTCGGCGAGCCGATTGAGCAAGTCCGCCTGGCGCAGCAGCACCGCCGCGACCAATCCGGCATCGCCGATTTCGGCCAGCACTAAATTCAAATGCGGCAGGCAGATCGCGGACAACTCTCGCAGTGCTGTTCGGTCCGTCAACAGCTGCGCCGCCGCCTGCCTTGCGTGACGAGCTGCCGTGTCCTGCAGAACCGCACAGGCAGGGCAAGCGGCGGTTGTCGGCAGTGTCTTGGTGACCGCGTCGCAGGCCACAGCTGCACTGGGTTGCCGTTCCGCCACGGCCCGCAGCCGCGCGGCCTGCTGTTCCGCGACGCAGGCAAATCCGGTGCAAATCTCGCTTGGCGCGGCGATCGCCTCGAACATGGCCGTGTGCTGCCCACAGAACCCATGCCGCGCCGCGAGATCGATCTGCACCGCCTGGTTACCACGCAGCGCCATTTGGTATTTCGCCATGAAATCGAACACGGCATCGGCAATGCCGGTGCAAATCTCGCAGGCGGGCAAGGTCGGCGAGATCGTCTCGGCGGACAGGGCAATCATCGGCGCAGCGATCTCGGCCGGCCGCACTGCCGCGATCTCCCGTTGGATTGCGGTCAGTCGTGCCAAGTCCAGCTCCGCGCCGACCTGGGCCTCGAGAATGCTGGCTATTCGGTTGCACATGCTCAGCAGGAACTCACGCCGCTTCTCATTGACCAGGAAGCTCAATAATCCCGCCTCAAATGCCGGCAAGCCACTGGCAGCAAACAGGTGCGGATCGTTCTGCAGCCGGGCCTGCAGCCCTTGCGTGGCAGACATAGAGAAAATCGGCGGAATGGAATCACTGAACACAACTGTGAGCTGCGCCCGCAAACGCTGATGCACCAGCTCGCGTTGCACAGGGTCAACGGTGTCCTGCTTGTTCACGACCACGAACAGCCGCCGCCCGGACCCGTGGATCGTGTGCAGCACGCGGAGTTCGTCCTCAGAGAGTGGGCTGTCATAGCTGGTGACCAGGATAAAGGCGTCGGCCTCGGGCAGGAACGCCTCGGTGGTGCGGGTGTTCTCAATGATGGACGACCCAAATCCGGGCGTATC
>JASHQG010000204.1 GCA_030037665.1 Acetobacteraceae bacterium | reverse complement strand
CCGCTTCCGGTCCCGAGGTCGAGGATGCGCCCCGGCGGCGCACGATCGGCGAAGGCGGCGAGTGCGGCCTCGATGAGGGTTTCCGACTCGGGGCGGGGAATGAGGGTGGCCGGCGAGACAGCGAAGTTCAGGCTCCAGAATTCGCGCTCGCCCAGGATGTAGGCGAGGGGTTCATGCGCTGCGCGGCGGGCCAGCACGGTTTCGTAGGTAGTCGGCTCGGCCAGGCGATGCGGGTCGCGCACCAGGTCCGGCATGCCGATCTCAAGGGCGTGCGCGAGCAGAAGCCGGGCTTCGCGGCGCGGGCTGTCGATGCCGGCAGCGCGGAGGACGGCATAGCCGCGTTCGATCAATCGCGCCCGCGAAGCGGGCCGGGTCGGGATGTGAGGCAGCGACGAGAACGGTACCGTGACAGTCCCACAGTTCTGCGTGGCGCTGGTGCGGGTTGCCGGGCTCTCACCCGCGGCACGTCGTGTCGCGACCGTGCCCGCGTTGCGGGTGCGGCTCATTCTGCGGCGGCGAGTTTGGCGGCCTGGTCCTCGGCGATCAACGCGTCGATGAACTCGTCCAGCTCGCCCGCCATGACGCGATCGATTTTGTACAGCGTCAGGTTGATCCGGTGATCCGACACACGCCCCTGCGGGAAATTGTAGGTGCGGATACGCTCTGAGCGATCGCCCGTGCCCACCTGCGACTTCCGGTCTGCCGCGCGCGTCGCATGCAGTGCCGCCCGTTGTTGTTCGTATAGCCGCGCACGCAGGATCTTCATCGCCTTGGCGCGATTCTTATGCTGGCTCTTCTCATCCTGCATCGCCACCACGATACCAGTCGGAAGATGCGTGATCCGCACGGCGCTTTCGGTCTTGTTGACGTGCTGGCCACCCGCGCCGGACGCGCGATAAACGTCGATGCGCAGGTCGCTTTCGTCGATCTGTACATCCACTTCCTCGGCCTCAGGCAACATCGCGACTGTCACCGTGGAGGTGTGGATCCGCCCCTGGCTTTCCGTCTCCGGCACACGCTGCACGCGATGCACACCCGACTCGTATTTCAAGCGGGCGAACACGCCGCGGCCGGTAATCTCGGCGATCCCTTCCTTCAGCCCGCCGAGTTCGGTGTCGTTGTACTCCAGGATTTCGAACCGCCAGCCGCGCAGATCGGCGTAGCGTTGGTACATGGCGAACAATTCCGCGGCGAACAGGGCGGCCTCGTCGCCGCCGGCAGCGGGGCGGATTTCCAGGATGGCGGCGCGCTCATCGGCCGCATCCTTCGGCAGCAATGCCAGCCGGATTTCGTGCTGCAGCGTCGGGATCTGCTCTTTCAGCGAGCGTAGCTCGGCTTCGGCCAGCTCGCGCATTTCCGGGTCCGTCAGAAGAACCTCTGTTTCCGCCTGTGCCTGTTCAGCGGCCCGGAGCTCTTCAACGCGCGCGACAACGGGCTCGAGCTCGGCGAGCTCTTTCGACGCCTTCACGAATCCTTCCCCGCCGATGCCTGTGGCAAGCATGGCGCGGAGTTCGTCGGCGCGGGCCGAGATGCGGTCGAGCTTGGCGGCGAGGTCGAGGCTCATGGGCCGATCCTCCCCCTCCCCGTGCGGCGCGCGGGTGAGGCGAAGGGGGCGAACATCGGACCAACACCCGAGCGTGTGCGCCTCGTTCCCGCCGGCTCCCTCCGGGGTAGAAGCAATGCTGCCAGGCTCAGCCGTTGCAGGCCAGCTCCGATCATCGCAGCCGTCCCACGACCTCGCCGATCGGCACCGCCTCCTGCACGCCGGTCGCCAGGTGCTTCACCTGCGCCACGCCCTGCGCCAGGTCGTCGGGTCCTAGAATGACCGCGGCCCGGGCACCGATGCGGTTGGCGCGCTCCATCCGTCGGCGGACATTGCCGCGATACGCCATCTCTGCCCGCACACCGGCAGAGCGCAGCGACTGCAGGATTTCAACCGCCGCTCCTTCCACCGCCTCGCCGATCGGCACCACGGCGACCGGCGCCGCCATGTGCGGCAGATCCTCCATCAGCATGGCCAGCCGCTCGATCCCGGCCGCGAGGCCCACGGCCGGCGTGGGCGGGCCGCCCATTTCCTGAACCAGACCGTCGTAACGCCCGCCGCCCATCACCGTTCCCTGCGCGCCCAGCTTGCTGGTAACGAACTCGAACGCGGTGTGGCCGTAATAGTCGAGGCCGCGCACGATGCGCGGGTTTTCCCGATAGGGCACGCCAAAGCGGTCCAGCCAGGTGCGCACGCTGGCGTAAAAGGCGGCCGCCTCGTCGGTGAGGTGTCCGACAATCACCGGGGCGTTGGCAATAAGCCGCCGGTCGCCTTCGTCCTTGCTGTCCAAGATGCGCAGCGGGTTGCGCTCCAGCCGCTCCAGGCTGTCGGTCGACAGCGCGGCGCGATGCTGGGTGAAGTAGCCGACCAGAGCCGACCGATAGGCCGCGCGGCTCTCGGTGTCGCCAAGGGTGTTGATCTCCAGCACCGTCTCCCCGTCGACGCCCAGCGCCCGCAGAATGGCCCAGCCACAGGCGATCACCTCAGCATCGGCCGCCGGGTCAGCCGTGCCGAGCACCTCGACGTCGATCTGATGGAACTGACGGTAGCGGCCCTTCTGTGGACGCTCGTAGCGGAACATCGGTCCCGCCATGAACACCTTCTGCGGCAGCGACTGTGTGAGGCCGTTGGACACCAGAGCACGGCAGATGCCGGCCGTCGCCTCCGGGCGCAGCGTAATCGGATCGCCGCCTCGGTCGGTGAAGCTGTACATCTCCTTGGTGACCACGTCCGAGGTTTCGCCGAGGGTGCGCGAGAACACGCGCGTGTCCTCGAAGACCGGTGTGGTCCATTCGTTGAAGCCGTACAGCCCGGCGATGCGGCGGGCCGTTTCGACCACGTGGGTGTGACGGCGCTGATCCTCGCCAATCAGGTCGTGGGTGCCGCGCGGGGGCTGGAGTTCGGATGCCATAGGGTCTCGGTAGATAGGGATGCTGTGTCGCTTGTGCGACTGCGCAATGCACGCTGCGTTGTCAATGGCGGGGTCGCACCATGCTGCGCCGCGACGTCTACCGCCTTGTCGCCACGTCCGGTTCAGGTAAGAGCGTCACGCAACGGCAACGCCCAGGAGAGTCCGCCCATGCCCAGCCGTCGTTCGGCCGGCTATGAAGTCGCCATCATGGCGCTGCTGGTCTTGTTCTGGGGCTGCATCGGTCTCAACCGCGCCGGCATCGGCTTCATCTTTCCGATCATCGTTCCCCTGTTCCACATGCAGTTCTGGCAGGCCGGGCTGCTGATCTCCGGCACTTCGATCACCTGGGCGTTCAGCAGCTGGATCGGCGGCTGGGTGTCCGACAACCGTGGCCGCCGCGCGGTGCTGCTCCCTGCCATCGCCTTCACCGCGCTCGCCACGGCTGCGATGGGCGCGACCTGGAACTTCCTCTCGATGTTCGTCGTGCGCGACCTGCTGGGCCTCGGTGACGGCATCGGCTGGTCTGTCGGTCAGGCGACCATCAGCGCGGATACCGCGCCGCAGCGTCGCGGACTGAACCAGGCCCTGTACAACGCGGGCTACAGCTTCTTCGGTGTCGGCCTTGGTGCTCTGATCGTTACCTCACTGGCGACATCGCTCGGCTGGCGATGGGTATTCCCGATCATCGGCGCCATCACGGGCGTGATCTTCGTTGCGTTGTTTGCGGTCATGCGCGAGCCTTCGTCGAGCACCGATCGCCGCCGCATCGAATGGCGCACCGCGCTCGGACTGTTGCGCGGGCGGTCGGTGCTGCTGATCACCTTGATGGGCGGTGCAACGCTCGCCTGGCTGCAACTGTCGATTGGCTACAACGTGTTGTTCCTGACCAGGGTTCGCGGGTTCAGCCTCCTCGAGGCGGGAACCGTGGTATCGGCGTGGGGGTTGGTGGGGACGGCGGGGCAGGTGCTGCTGCCGCTGGCATCGGATTTTCTTGGCCGGCGTCCCGTCGTCATCCTGAGCGCGATGCTGTGTGCCGTGACGCTCGCCATTTATCTGACCGTCAACCTCGATATCAGCGGCATGCGGCTGCTCGCCGCGGCGAGCGGGTTCTTCGGTTTCGGCCTTGGTCCCATCGTCATCGCCACCTGTGTCAGCGAGGCAGTGCCGATGGAAATGTGTGGCGCGGCATTGGGCATGACTAATTTCTTCGCCGTGGTGATGGGCACCGCACTGATGCCGGTGGTGGGCGGTATCGTGGCCGACCGTTTCGGGCTCGCGGCGGCACTCTGGCTCGCGGTCGGAGCGCAGATACTGATGGCCGGGCTCATGGTCGGTGTGACGGAAACGGCGCCACGCATGGTCGGAGAGGTGAGGCGCCGGCGGCGCCTGAGTGGCACGTTGCTCTGAGCGTTCTGTGCCCGCCACGCCCGAGGAACTGTTCGCCTTTTTCGACCGGCTGGGCATCGAGCACAGCACGGTTACCCACCCGCCGTTCTTCACGGTCGAGGAAGGTCGTCCCTGGCACGACCAGATCCCTGGCCTGCACTGCAAGAACCTGTTCATCAAGGACCGCAAAAGCGGGATCTGGCTGGTCGTTATGCCAGCCGACAAGCGCGCTGATCTGGGGCGGTTGGAGAAGACACTGGGCGCGCCGCGGTTTTCCTTCGCGAAGCCGGACGTGCTGCAGGAGGTGCTGCAGCTGACGCCAGGCTCAGTGACGCCGTTTGGTCTGATCAACGACACGCAGCACCGGGTCAGCGTCATTCTCGACCAGGAGATGCTGGACAGCGAGTGGGTGAATTTTCATCCGCTGCACAATGCCGCCTCCACAACGCTGCGCTCGGCCGACCTGGTGCGTTTTGTGCGCGCACTCGGCTATGAGCCGCTCATCGTCCGGCTGCCCGAACCAGGCACGTGACGACGTCCCCCATCAACGTGGCAGACATCGTCGGGCGGGAACTCGACGGGAGAGCGGAATGGAGCAGCGGGAGTCTTCCGCGGTTAGCAGTGTTGAGAGATTGCCACTGTTTGAGCGCGCTCGGCAGGGCCTCAGCCACCTGCCAGACGGTTCCGTTCGGGCTCGACAATTGCGCCAATTTGATCCGCTTCAGGTCGTCGCGGATGTTGTGCCACCCATCACCGCACGCCCGCTCGGCGATCCGTGCGCGAGGCAGCGGCAGCACAGTAGAGGGCAACGTGCGCATGGGTGCGAGGTGGTGTCCGGTGATAGACGGGATGCAGCTTCGTGCGACGCTTGAGCAGGCACGAGGCGGTGTTCACGCATCGCCGCCGCTGCTACCCGAGGGCAAGGGCCGCGACGCCCAACGTGTCGTCATTGCTGTGCGCGACGTGCCTGCCATCCGGTCTGGCGAACGCCAGGATGTTGGCCTGAACTCTGACTCGCAACGTGTTCGCTGGCATTGCTGCCGCCACAGGATCTCCGGCAGCTTGATCGGCTGCGTCGGGCGACCGCCTCCTACGCTGTTCGGTCCGCCTCCACCCCCAGCGCCGCCTGTGCGGCTGCCAGGCGCGCCACCGGCACGCGGTACGGGCTGCAGGACACGTAATCCAGACCCAGCTTCTCGCACAGCGTGATTGACGCCGGGTCACCACCATGCTCGCCGCAGATGCCGAGCTTCAGGTTGTTCTTCACCGATCGCCCTCTCTCCGCGCCGATCCGCATCATTTCGCCGACGCCCTCCGCGTCGATGGAGACGAACGGGTCCTTCGGCAGGATCCCGGCTTCCACATATCTGGGCAGAAACTTGCCGGCGTCGTCGCGTGATAGCCCAAACACGGTCTGTGTCAGGTCATTGGTGCCAAAGCTGAAGAAATCGGCGAGCTCGGCGATCCTGTCGGCAACCAGGGCTGCGCGCGGCAGTTCGATCATGGTGCCAACGCTGTACTCGATCTTGCGGCCGTTCTCGGCAAACACAGCCTGCGCGACCTGGTCTACCTGGGCGCGGGTGATCTCCAGTTCACGGCGTGTGGCAATCAGCGGAATCATGATCTCGGGATGCGGCGGCTTGCCGCTTTCCATTGCCACTGCCAGCGCGCCTTCGAAGATCGCGCGGGCTTGCATTTCGTATATCTCCGGGAAGGAGATTCCGAGGCGACAACCGCGATGGCCGAGCATGGGGTTGGCCTCTGCCAGTTCCGCGGCGCGGCGGCGGATCGTCGCCACATCGGTACCGAGGCCCTCGGCCACTTCCTCCATCTCCACATCCGAATGGGGCAGGAATTCGTGCAGCGGCGGATCAAGCAAGCGGATCGTCACCGGCAGGCCGGCCATGATGGTGAACAGCTCGCGGAAATCATCGCGCTGGAACGGCAGTAGACGCGCGAGCGCAGCGCGGCGGCCGGCTTCATTGCTGGCCATGATCATCTGCCGCACCGCACCGATGCGCTTCGGATCAAAGAACATGTGCTCGGTCCGCGACAGGCCGATGCCCTCGGCGCCGAACTTGCGGGCGGTTTCGGCGTCCAGCGGGGTTTCTGCATTGGCACGTACGCCGAGGCGGCGCGCCTTGTCGGCCCAGCCCATCAGCGTGGCGAAGTCCTTCGACATCGCCGGCTCGATCATCGCCACGGTGCCAAGGAACACTTCGCCCGTGGCGCCGTCCAGCGTGATGACGTCGCCGTCGTGAACGGTCCGGCCGGCAGCGGTCAGCGTCTGCGCGTTGTAGTCAACGCTTACCTCGCTGGCGCCGGCGACGCAGGGCCGGCCCATGCCGCGCGCAACGACGGCCGCGTGGCTGGTCATCCCACCGCGGGTGGTAAGGATGCCGCGAGCAGCGTGCATGCCGTGGATGTCCTCGGGACTGGTCTCGATGCGCACCAGGATGATCGCTTCGCCCTTCTGCGCGCGGCTTTCCGCTTCGTCGGCGGAGAACACCACGGCCCCGGACGCGGCACCCGGGCTCGCCGGCAGGCCACGGGCGAGCAACGTGCGTGGGGCCTTCGGGTCCAGCGTGGGATGCAGCAGCTGGTCGAGCGACGACGCGTTGACGCGGCGCACCGCCTCAGCCTCGTCGATCAGGCCCTCGCGTGCCATGTCAACCGCCATCTTCAGGCTGGCGGCCGTGGTGCGCTTGCCGTTTCTTGTCTGCAGCATGTACAGCTTGTTCTGCTGGACCGTGAACTCCAGGTCCTGCATGTCGCGATAGTGTTGTTCCAGCGTCTCGCGCACGCGCAAGAGATCGCGATACGCCTCTGGCATCACCACTTCCATCGGTGTCTCGCCGGCCTTGGCGTTGGCCTTGGAAACGGGTTGCGGTGTGCGAATGCCGGCGACGACGTCCTCGCCCTGCGCATTCACGAGGTACTCGCCATAGAACGCGTTCTCGCCTGTCGACGGATCGCGGGTGAAGCAGACGCCGGTCGCGCAATCATCGCCCATGTTGCCGTACACCATCGTCTGCACGTTCACTGCGGTGCCCCAGTCGGCAGGAATGTCGTGCAGCTTGCGGTAGGTGATGGCGCGGTGGTTCATCCAGCTGCCGAACACCGCACCAATGGCGCCCCACAACTGCTCATGCGGCTGCTGGGGGAATGGTTTTCCGGTATCGTGCTGGACCAGATCCTTGTAGGCTTCCACGACGCGCTGCCAGGCCTGCGCCGTCAGCGCGGTGTCTTCGGTGACGTCGGCCTCCAGCTTGGTGTGGTCGATGATCTCCTCAAACTTGTGGTGGTCAATGCCGAGTACGACTGAGCCGTACATTTGAATGAAGCGCCGGTAGGAATCCCAGGCGAAGCGGGGGTCATTGGCTGCCTTTGCCAAGCCCTCCACGGTTTGATCGTTCAAGCCGAGGTTCAGCACCGTGTCCATCATCCCCGGCATGGAAACGCGGGCGCCGGAGCGCACTGAGACCAGCAGCGGGTTCTTCGCCTCGCCGAACTTGCGCCCGACAGCCTTCTCTACTTGAGACAGCGCGGTGCCCACCTCGGCGTCCAGCCCGTCGGGGTAGCGCCGACTGTTTTCGTAGAACGCGGTGCAGACCTCGGTGGTGATCGTGAAGCCGGGGGGCACGGGCAGGCCGATCGACGCCATTTCGGCCAGGTTGGCGCCCTTGCCGCCAAGCAGATTATTCATGTCGGCCCGACCCTCGTTATGGCCGGCGCCGAAGCTGTACACCCACTTGGTCATGGCAACCCCACTAGCCTTCGATGCGTGAAAAATCCGCGAGACGGTCCATGCTACTCCGGACACGGTTAAGGAGACGCAAACGATTGCGGCGTAAATCGGCCTGGGGCGCGTTGACAGTCACGCGATCGAAGAACGCGTCGAGCGGTGCGCGCAACCGGGCGAGTTCCGTCATGGCAGCGGCGAACTCTTCCTGTTGGACGAGGCGGAGTAGCTGATCGACTGAGCGGAGCGAATGATCCAGGTCAATCTCGGCCGGATCGAGCAAGCGTGATGGGTCGGGCGGGGCGTTGTGCGGTCCGTCCTTTTTTTCTTCGATCCTCAATATGTTGGCGGCACGTCGATAGGCCGTCAGAAGATCCGCTCCCTCCGGGGAGCGCAGCAGTGCGGCGATCGCGTCGGCGCGAGCCAGCAGCCGCACGATATCGTCGTCCGCCCCGGCTGCGAAGACGGCGGCCAGAACATCGTGACGGGCGCCCTCGGCGCGGAGCTGGACGCGCAGGCGTTCGGCCAGGAAGTCCAGGATGTCGCCGGGTGCGAGCGGATGCACGCCGACCTGGTGGTAGCCGTGGCCGGCGGCATCGATCAGTGGCAGCAGCCGCAGCCGCAAGGCGTTCTCGCGGATAATGCGGATGATACCGAGAGCGGCGCGGCGCAGCGCATAGGGGTCGCCCGCCCCGGTCGGCTTCTCGCCGATGGCGAAGAAACCGACGAGCAGGTCCAGCTTGTCTGCCAGCGCGACGGTGATGGAGATCGGCGCCGTCGGCACCGCATCGTTGGGGCCGCGCGGGGCGTAATGATCGCGGACGGCGTCGGCAACCTCTCGCGGTTCGCCGTCGTGCAGGGCGTAGTAGCGGCCCATGACGCCTTGCAGTTCGGGGAACTCGCCGACCATGCCAGTGACGAGGTCCGCCTTGGCCAGCCCCGCCGCTTGTTCAGCCTCCTCGATCGGCGCGCGCACGTGCGGGGCGATCAGCGCAGCGAGGCGCTTTAGCCGCACAGTACGGTCGCCCTGCGTGCCGAGCCTTGCGTGGAACGTGACGTGGTCCAGCCGCGGCACGCGGGCTGCCAGGCGTGCCTTACGGTCGAGATCCCAGAAATGCCTTGCGTCGGCGAAGCGGGCGCGCAGAACGCGCTCGTTGCCGGCGATGATGGCGAGACCACCGTCTTCTGCCGCCACGTTGGCGACAAAAGCGAAATATGGCGCCGATTTCCCACCGGGTGCGCGCAGAGCAAAGTAGCGCTGATTCACCCGCATGGAGACCTGCATGACTTCCGGCGGCAGGTCCATGTGCTCGGGTGCGATGCGACCAAGCAAGGGAACCGGCCATTCGACAAGGCCGGCGACCTCGTCGAGCAGGCCCGGGTCGTCCATCACCTGAAGCCCGTGTTCCGTGGCGAGGCAGGCGATGCCATCGGTGATGACCTGGCGCCGGTCGGCGGCGTCGGCGAGGACTGAGTGCCGGCGCAGGCCGGACTGCCAGTCGGCCCGGCTGTGCACGGGGAATGCGCCAGGCGCGTGGAAGCGGTGACCCTCGGTCAGGTTGGAGGCGGCGAGGCCATGTCCGTCATCGTTTCCCTCGCGGAGATCGAACGGAACGATCTCGCCATCAAGAATACAGGTGATGCGACGAAGGGGGCGAACCCAGGTGAAGTCGCTGCCGGCGCCCCAGCGCATGGATTTCGGCCAGGGGAAGCGGCGGAGCAGGGGAGGGATGGCGCCAGCAATGAGCTCAGCGGCGGCCCGTTCGGGGGCGGATTTCTCCAAGACCCAGTAGCCACTTTCCTGGCGAAGCTGCTCCCTCGTCGCGCTGTGTTTGCGCAAGAAGCCGGCCAGTGCCTGCTCCGGGGCGCTGGTGCGTGGTCCGCGCTCGGTCGTGTGGAGGGCGGCAACCCGGGAAGCGACCCTGGCGCCGAGCGCGATCCGGCGCGGACCGTGGAACGTACAGATCGATGTGGGGGATAGCGCCACCAACGCTTCCGATGTCAGACGGGCGAGATCATCGGCCGCGCGGGCCTGCATGCGTGCCGGAATCTCCTCGCTGAAAAGTTCCAGAAAGAATTCCGGCATGCGGCGTCCTTGCTGTGGTCCCTTACCCTGCGAGTGCGCGTCCGGCGTACGCGGTTTGGTCGTTGGCGGAGCTGGCGGGCAGGCCGCGGGCGATCTCCCGCGTGATAGCCATGATACGGTCCTGCCAGTCGCGGCGGGCCCGTTCGCGTTCGAAACGCTCGCGCAGAGCGGTGACGACCGCCCATTGCAGGCTTTCCCCTGTCAACTCCACCAGTTCCGCTGCCAGGCTGCAGGCATCCTCACCTTCGATCCGAATTTCGGCTTGCATGGGCGTTTTCCTCGGGTGTCTGCGTTGTGGGCGGCCTTCTAGGCCAGGATTTGCGCCGTGGGAAGCCTCGGAATAGGGATCCGGGGGATATCTCAGGCGGCGCGGGCCGAGGCGATGTCGGTTTGCGCGAAGTCGCTGCCTTTGAAGCGCGCCTGTGCGCCCGCCGCCTTCGTGACCCCATGGACGAGACCACCATCGAGGTTCAGTCCTTCACGGCGGTGCAGCACCCCGTAGAGTGCGCGAGCGCCTGGTGCCGCACACGTATGATCTGGGCTGATCGGGGAGATCGTCATTCTGAATTGGCAGATGGAATAATCGACCCTGCGGATTTTGCGCCCGATCGGACCATGCGCCCGACTTCCGCAAGCGGCATGCGCGCGCGTTGCGTCCGTCTCCTCACCACGGAGCGCCGTTCGCTGCGGCAGTGGCCCTGATCTCCGTCGATCCGGTGCGGCGGCACGCCATGCGATGCGCATCTCCGCTTTGGGCATTGCGCCGAGCAGGGTTCGTCATCAATGAGCGGGTATGACGCTGCCACGATGGATGATGGACCTTTCGTCCCTCTAAGTTATTCAGCCTCACCCGCGACCCACGCCTCGCAACATCCCTTGGCCAGCGCACGCACCCGCCCGATATAACTCGCCCGCTCCGCCACGCTGATCACACCGCGGGCGTCCAGCAGATTGAACAGATGGCTCGCCTTGATGCACTGGTCGTAGGCGGGCAGGGCGAGGCGTTCTGCCAGCAGCGCCGCACATTCCTTCTCGGCATCAGCGAAATGCCGCATCAGCATAGCCGTATCGGCACGCTCGAAATTGAACGCGCTGTATTCGCGCTCCGCGCGCAGGAAAACGTCGCCGTAGCGCACACCGGCGCCGTTGAAGTCCAGATCGTAGACGTTCTCCTTGTCCTGCACGTACATCGCCAGGCGTTCCAGGCCATAGGTCATCTCGAAGCTTGGGAGCGTCACCGGAATGCCGCCGACCTGCTGGAAATAGGTGAATTGGCCAACCTCCATGCCGTCGCACCACACCTCCCACCCGAGGCCCCAGGCGCCGAGCGTCGGGCTTTCCCAGTCGTCCTCGACGAAGCGGAAATCATGGTGGAGCGGATCAAGGCCGAGTTCGCGGTAGCTTGCCAGCAAGAGGTCCTGCGCGTTGTCCGGGCTCGGCTTCATGATGACCTGGTACTGATAGTAATGCTGCAGGCGGTTGGGGTTCTCGCCGTAGCGACCATCGGTGGGGCGGCGGCTCGGCTGCACATAGGCGGCGCGCCACGGCTTCGGCCCGAGCGCGCGCAGCGTGGTGGCGGGATGAAATGTGCCGGCGCCCATTTCCAGGTCGTACGGCTGCAGCAGCACGCAACCCTGTCTGCTCCAAAACTGCTGCAGGCGGAGAATCAGGGACTGGAAGCTGTTGTCGCTCATCGGGCTGTCGACGCCTGGGGTTGGTGTGATGCGGTCAGAAGAAGTCTCAGCGGACCGGCGGGCAGGAAAGCTGACACTGTTACGCTTTACTAGATGCCCGGAGCGGATTTGACCAGCATCAGCCTGCACGGAAATCTGACGGTTGCAGCCGGTCTCGCCGCGACGATCGAACTGCTCTCGGGCGACAAGAGCGGAACGTCCGGCGCGTGAAGATCATCAACGTTGGCGTCATCCTCGCCGCCATGCGGTGCATACCACATCCCGCAGCGAATACCTCGCCTCTACCCTGCCGGCATCCGGTTCCACGCATCCAGCGCCGCGATCTTATAAGCCTCGGCCAGCGTCGGATAGTTGAAGGTATTCTCGATGAAATAATCGAGCGTCCCCTGCAGGTTCAGAACTGCCTGGCCGATATGCACCAGTTCGGTCGCGCCTTCACCCACAATATGCACACCGAGCAGCCGTCTCGTATCCAGCGCGAAGATCATCTTCATCATGCCAGTGTTCAGCCCCATGATGTGACCGCGCGAGGTCTCGCGGAACCGCGCGACCCCGCATTCATAGGGAATCTTCCGATCTCGCACCTCCTGTTCGCTCATCCCGACGGTGGAGATCTCCGGCACCGCGTAGATGCCGTAGGGAAAAAACTCCGGCGCCGGCGGCATCCGCACCTGGAAGGCGTGGCATGCGGCGATGCGTCCCTGCTCCATTGACGTTGACGCCAGACTGGGAAATCCGATCGCGTCCCCGGCGCAATAAATATGCGGCACCGCGGTCTGAAATGTGACCGGGTCGACTCTCAAGCGCCCACGGCTGTCGGCCGTGAGCCCGCACGCATCCAGGTTGAGCGCATTCGTGGCACCGACACGGCCGGCCGTGTACAGCACCATTTCCGCGCGGATGCGCCGCCCGTCGTCCAATACTGTCACCGGCCAGTCGTGCTCGAACTCGATGCGTGCGACCTTGCATCCCAGCCTGAGTGCCATGCCGCGGTCGCGCAACTGGTGCGTGAAGTCCTCAATAAGCTCGTGATCGATAAAGTCGAGGAGATTCGGACGTGATTCCACGAGCGCAACGCTGACATCGAGCGCACTGAAGATCGTTGCATATTCAACGCCGATCACGCCGGCGCCTACCACGGTCAGGCTGCGCGGCAGGCGCGGGATGTCGACGATCTCGTCGCTGTCCAGGATGTTGTGTCCGTTAAATGGCACCTCATCCGGACGGTGCGGGCGCGTGCCAACAGCGATGAGGAAACGCTCGCCAGTAATGATGCGCGTGTCACCGCTGTCCAGAGCAACCTCGATCCGGTGCGGATCGATGAAGCGCGCCAAGCCCCTCAGCGTGGTCACCGCGTTACGGGCGAACTGGTGCTCCAGCACGTCGACCTCATGATCGAGGGTCATGTGCAGGCGCATCATCAGGTCCTTGGCCTCGATGTCCTTTTTCACCCGATAGGCGCGACCGTAGAAGCCACGCTCGCGCCAGCCGGTCAGGTTCAACACGGTCTCGCGCAGGGTCTTCGAAGGGATGGTGCCGGTGTGGACCGATACGCCGCCGACGCGGCGCCCTTTCTCGACCACCAGGACCGAGCGGCCCAGCTTGGCCGCCTGGATCGCCGCACGCCGGCCGGCCGGGCCGCTGCCGATAACGACCAAATCGTATGAATGTGGATCCACGGCGCCACACGCTCCCCGCGATTTGGCGGGTATGCTACCGAGGTCGCGCTGCCGTGTGGGCAAAAATCCACCACGGCGGGGACGTAGGCGTGGCGGGCCACGCCGTTTATGATGGCCACGACCTCAATCAGGAGACACCGACGTGGCGAGTATTCCCAAGATCCTGCAACCGCACCTCAACACCGCCTTCCCCGACAACGTCTGCCTGGTGGCAAGCGTCCTGCCCAGCGGCTTTGCTCAGGTGACGCCGCGCGGCAGCACGATGGTGTTCGACGACGAGCGCATTGCGCTTTGGGAGCGTGGCAAGGGAAGCACCACCGGCAATCTGCAAGATGGCAGTAAGATGACGGTGTATTTCCGCAAGCCGCAATTGCGTGCCGATGGCGTGCTGCCGGCCGGCGGTATCGCGCGGTTTTATGGCATCGCGAAGATTTACAAGTCGGGTCCGGAATATGACGAAGTGTGGCGTCGGCTGGTGCAGCCCGAGAAGGACCGAGATCCGGACAAAAAAGGGTTTGCCGTGCTGATCCAGATCGAGCGGGCCGAAGACCTGAATGGTGCCCCGCTGAAGCTGGAGTAGGGATCGACGCTGTCGTTGTGGCCCATGCAGCGTAAAGCAGTCGCCGAGATTCGCCGCCCGTTCTGGCCCGACGAAGCGGACGACCCTCTCCGATGGTCGACCGACGACCCGAAGTGTCGATCTGCTCAGTGATGTCAGTTTGAGCCGTTGGCATTGCAGCGGCGCGTCGGTCGCAGCCACGTAGTGTGGCAGTCGGACCGGGAGCGGGGAGGGGCCTATCCTCAACTCACCGACTCGCCGCCGAAGTGGTCCTCATTGTTTCAAATGAAATGACCTTTCCAAAATCGCCGTTCTGTCTGCGCCGAAGTTTCATCCGGCCCCGGTCTCCACAATACCGGGCTTATCGCAAGACAGTGTCGACGTTGCCGTGGACAGCGGCTTGCCTGGTTCGCGTGGCGATCGCCAGCCACAGGCGGTGCGACTGGTTGTAGGCGGTCGTCGGGGTCGCTGCCGAATGCGTCTCGCCCGGAGCTAGCGGACGATAAGAACGGGGCAGTTCGCTGTGTCAATGACGCGCCGCGCGACGCTGCCGAGTACCAGAGTGACAAGCTGACTATGCCCGGTATGACCCATGGCGATCAGGTCGATCCCCTCGCGCTCGGCGAACGACACGATGGTGTCCGCCGGAGCCCCGGACGTCACAACGCACGCTACCGGCACGCCGAACGTCTCGGTCAACCGGTTCCCAAGGACAGTTGATTTCGCT
>JASHQG010000203.1 GCA_030037665.1 Acetobacteraceae bacterium | reverse complement strand
TCCCATTGTGTGCCGTTCCGAGCCAGGCGGGACAGGTTCTATCCGGGAGCGCAGGCGCGAATGGTGGCTTCGAAGCGTGCCCTGGCGTCAGGGCCGCGGGCGAACGGACTGATGATCGGCACGTCGATGCCCGACTGCCGGTACGCCGCGAGCCGCATGCGGCAATCTTCCGGTGTGCCCGCAATGCTGGTCGCATCAATCATCGCATCGCTGACCGCTCGCTCTGTCGCCTGGCGGTCGCCGCGCGACCACGCGTCGGCGATCGCCGCGGCCTCTGCGGCAAAACCCTGTTCAGCCATCAGTTTGTTGTAGCGCGGAAAGAACCCGGCATAGAACGCAAGGCCTGGTCGCAACATCGCGCGTGCATCGCTGCGCGTTTCGCCGACCGCGGTCGGCAGCAGCGTGGTGACTGCGATCCTGCCGGGGTCGCGACCGGCACGGCGCGCGGCCTCGGTGAGCTGTGTACGGACCGGCGCGGCCGTGTTGAGAGTGCTGCGGGTCAAAATAATACCGTCGGCGATCTCGCCACACAGCGCGATGCCTTTCGGGAATACGGCCGACAGATAGAGCGGGACGTTCTGGTGACGGGGCGTGTACCAGAGATCGAAATTCTCGATTCGGATCGTTTGGCCGGCGAATCGCACCTGACCGTCGCGCAGCAGGGTGCGGACGATGGCGACGGTCTCGCGCGTACGGGTCAGTGGCTTGCTGTAGGGGACGCCGTGTTCCGGGCCGACCTGCGCCTTGTGGCTCGACCCGAGTCCCAGAATGAATCGCCCGTCGCACAGGTCGACCATGGAGGAGGCTGCCATCGCGATCGTCGGCGCCGAGCGGACGAAGACGCTGCTGATGCTGGTGCCGAGAATGATGCGCGATGTCCGCATGGCGCAGGCAGCGAGGATGGCGAACTGATCCCCGCCGTGGCCCTCGGCGACCCAGGCCGACTCGTAGCCGAGACTTTCGGCAAGAACGACCAAGTCGACGATCTCGGCCGGATTGGGTCCGCCTGAAAAAGCGACGCCGATTCTGTCCATCTTGCACCTCTCAGTGTGCTGTCGGCAGCAAACACGCGCACGGACTGCGAGTCCATTCAGGGTGAGCACATCAACCTACCGGCACGCGCTGTTCGCGAATGCTGGGTCATGGCGTGCGTCGTTGCACATCCGCCGCCGGTTTTGGATGCACGTCCGCCCGGCGGACGCGGGGACCCATGACCGTGGCGCTGGTCATCCACCGTAGGGTGCGCGCCGTGCCGCTGTTGCAACCGCCGCTGCGTCGTGTCACGCTGGTCTGTGTGACAGGACGGTGACACCATGCGCGCTCCCCGTGCCCGCACTGAAAGGCCTCCTGCCTCGATCCTGACCCCCGACGAACGACGTCGGGCCGGTGCTGCGCTTCGGTCCGAAGTTCCGCGCAGCGCACATGGCGGTTGGTCCCCACCTTCCGACCGACGCGACCCGGTCGAGATCTTGATCGAACAAGGCAAGAGCCGGGTGCCGGAATTACTGCCGATCCGCTACGGACGGATGCGGACTGACCCGTTTGCATTCTTGCGCGGTTCGGCTGCCGTGATGGCGTCAGATTTGTCCCGGGTGCCGGCAACCAACATTCGCATGCAGGCCTGCGGCGACGCTCACCTGAGCAATTTCGGGTCGTACGCGACCCCGGAGGGGTTGCCGGTCTTCGATATCAACGACTTCGACGAAACATTACCCGCGCCCTTTGAGTGGGATCTGAAACGCCTTGCAACCAGCCTGGTCGTCGCCGGTCGCGTTGCACAGTATTCGGGGAAAGCTGTACGCAGGCTCGCGCTTGCCGTTGTCCGATCGTACCGCGAGTACATTGCGACACTTACGCAACTGGCGCCGGTCGAGGCATGGAATCGTCATATTGATCTTCAGCGGGAGATTTCCCAAATCGACGACCTCAAGGTTCGCGCGGCTGTGCAAAAGCGCCTTGAACAAGTGCTGAAAAGCAGTAAGGCGCATTTCGGCCTGGTGGACGGAAATAAAGGCAGTGTCCACATCCGGGAGAAGCGGCCACTGGTGTATCATCTGGATGGGCACGCCCTGCCTGCGCACAAAGCCTTCGCGTCCTATGCAAAAACACTCCAAGAGGATCGCCGGGTTCTGCTGCACCGCTACGTTCTGCACGACGTCGCGTTTAAGGTCGTTGGTGTCGGCAGCGTCGGAACGTTCTGTGCGATCGGTCTGCTGACCGCCGGAGACGGCTCGCCGCTGCTGTTGCAGATCAAGGAGGCGCAGGAATCGGCCCTGGCACCGTTTGCCGGCGCATCCAAGTACGCCAATCATGGTGAAAGAGTCGTTGTTGGCCAACGCATGATGCAGGCGGCCACGGATATGTTTCTTGGCTGGACGCGTGAGCCGATCGACGGGCGGCATTTCTACATTAGGCGGCTGAAGGACGCGCGGTTGGCCAACATCGGGGCTCGGCTTGAGGCGGCGTTACCATTCTACGCCTCACTTTGCGGCCGTACTCTGGCCCGCGCGCATGCACGCGCCGGCGATCCGGCGATGGTGTCCGGATATGTCGGCAGCGGTTCCGCCTTCGACGAGGCGATCGCCGAATTCGCGGTGGCATATGCGGATCAGACAGAGAGAGATTGGCAGAGCTTCCTCGCGGCAATTGACGCTGGACGCATTGTCGCCGCGCCGCCCGCACCGAAAAAGACCTAGGCCGCCGAGCGGGGCGCGATGCAGCACGGAGCGCTGGGCGTAGAGAACGAGATC
>JASHQG010000202.1 GCA_030037665.1 Acetobacteraceae bacterium | reverse complement strand
GAGGAATTTGTTGTTGCGATACCGTCTGCCAGTTGTAACGACGCACTGGCTGCCGCGGAGCGGTTGCGGTCGGCCGTGGAGTCGGTGACGCTTGAGGCCGGTCCGGCGCAGCACTGCAAGTTGACGGTCAGCGTGGGCATCGCCTGCACGGATGGCACCCCCGTCACGCCGAGCGCGCTTCTGCGCGCCGCCGACATGGCGCTCTATGAGGCGAAGCGGGGCGGGCGCAACCGCGTCAGTTTGGCGACCGCAGTACGCGCTACTTGATCTTGCCTTCCTTGAACAGGACGTGCTTGCGCGCGACCGGATCGTACTTCTTCAGCTCGAGCTTGGTGGTCTGTGCCCGGGCGTTCTTCTTGGTGACATAGAAGAAGCCGGTGTCGGCGCTGGATACGAGCTTGATCTGAACAACGTTGGTTTTGGCCATGGGTCTTGTCCTCGCGAGGCCCGCAACATGCGCATCCCGCTTGCCTGGGTCAAGCCGCCGGAAGGTCGGCGAGGCATCGGTCGCCCAGATTCCGGCTTGGGCGGCGGCGGAGCGGGATGACCAATGTCTGGTTACGTTTCAGTATCATTCCGGGTGATGGCGGCTCGCATCCGTTTTGGTTTACCACTGCGCCGCGGCACGGTGTGCAGGGTCTTGTGAAATCCATCAGTCTATTCAATCAAGTTACGTTACATCCCATGATCCGTCGTGATTTCGACCGCCAGAGGCGAACGTCGCATGGCTACGTCCTATGACCAATTGATCAACACGACAGTTTGGAGAATCGAGTTGCACTGGCAACGCTGTGATAATGCTGCGAATCCGTTATGGGATTGACAACGTATATCGTAATCTCGGACCAGGTGCATTTCAATGAGGTGCGGTGATCGTGCGGGCCGGCTGCCATGCGCGGTATCGACGCGCCGCACAGAACATCCTTCTCCTACCTGCCTGTCCGAAAATGACGTCCGGCTCGTCTTTCATCTTGGGCAAAAGCCCTCGCGGCGGGTACAAGCAGAGAATGGGTTGCCATCGGCCGCAACGAGCGTCTCACTCTCTGGCGATCGGACCGGCCGCAAGCCGCCTGTCCGCCGGCCTGCTCGCCGCCAACAGGTCGGCAGATCCGGGGCGGACAGCCGCCCAGGACACCGCCGGCCCGCCGCGTCGCAGGGGTGGCAGGACGGCCGGCGAAGCCGGGGCGACGGCCGCGTCGCCGGTGCTGATCAAAATTGAGCCGAAACTCTCGGTCGGCGTCGTCGACGAAGGCTGTGACGTCGAGATCGGCCGCCGCGTCATTCCGCCCCCGGGCAGCCAGCTGACCGCGCCAGCTCCGGAGATCAGCGGCGACGAAGCCCGGGAATCTGCGCGCACAGCGCTGCTCGCCGCCGCAGCGACCGCGCTCTGCGGGTCACGACCGGCCGCCTCTACCCCGAGCCGCGGCGCGATCACATCAAGAGGCAGGCCGCATTCCGCTGCGGCCTGAGCCACATGGACGATTCAGCCCTTCTGTCGCTTGCCGCGCGGCTCGCCCTGGAGGCGGGCGCCACGATCCTGCGCATTCGTGCGCGCGGGTTCGATGTGTTGCAGAAACCTGACCACTCTCCAGTGACAGAGGCGGACCGTGCGTCGGAAGCGATCATCGCCGCCGGTCTGCGTGCGGCGACGCCTGATGTCCCGGTCATCGCCGAGGAAGAGGTCGCCGCCGGTCGCATCACCGCGCCCGCCGAACAATTCTGGCTGGTCGATCCGCTGGATGGTACGCGCGAATTCACCTCGGGCCACGACGAGTTTGCCGTGAACATTGGACTGGTGCGTGACGGCCGGGCCGTGCTCGGCGCGGTTGGCGTGCCGGCCGCCGCGGAGCTGTTTGGCGGGATCGTGGGGCGGGGCGCATGGAAGCGCAGTGTCGCGGGGGAACGGCCGATCAGCGCGCGCATGCCGCCGGCGGAAGGCGTCACCGTGGTGGCCAGCCGTCTGCATGGCGACACGGCACAGCTCGATGCGTTTCTGCAAGGCCGCAAAGTGGCGCGCACACTGAACTTCGGCTCAAGCCTGAAATTCTGCCGTCTTGCCGAGGGAGTGGCCGACCTCTATCCGCGCTTCGGCCGCACCATGGAATGGGACACAGCCGCGCCCCAGGCGGTCCTCGAAGCCGCCGGCGGCGCTGTCTGCACGATCGACGGCGCGCAATTGCGGTATGCCAAGCCGGGTTGGGAGAATCCGTACTTCATCTGCACGGGGCGACGCTGACACATTGTCTGCTGCGCGGGTGCCGTTTCATCCACGCATCCGCGAAATTTCCAGCAGGACGCTCGCTTCCAACTCCTTCTCATCCAGCCGGTGCTTGACCAGGTCGCCAATGCTGACGATGCCCTTCAGCACGCCGCTGTCGATCACGGGCAGGTGCCGGATGCGGCCCAGCGTCATCATCGCCAGCGCCGCATCGATCCGGTCGCTTGAAGAGCATGAGACGATCGGTGCGCTCATCAGGTCCTTGACCGGAAGGTCGAGCACGGCAGCGCCACGATCCGCCAGGGCATTCACCAAGTCCCGCTCCGAGAAGATCCCGACCGGCTTCATCCACTGGTCCTCGACGACGACCGCGCCAATCCGATGCGCTGCGAGTTTGCGCACGGCTTCGCGCACCGTGTCGGTGGGATGGACTTCGACCACGTCGTGGCCTTTGCTGTGCAGGACGTCGGAAATCAGCATAGGGACAGCCTCCGCCATAGGGTCGTCCCGGATGCGTCCGTGCGGGTTCCGGGGCGACAGCGGGCCGCTTGGAGGCGCAGCCTATACGTAGCGTCTGCGCCCGGCGGTTCCAAGGCCCGGGATGTCATTGCGGGCCGGGTGCGCGGCGCCGTTCGGTGCGGCGGTTAAACACATGGGCGCGCGCAAGCGGATTACCGGCCGGACCACCGGCTCTGACGCGACAGGCGTTCATCATCGGCGTGACCCAGGAACGCTCCCGGCGCATTCGCGCGTGGCTGATGGATCACGCGACTGATGTGCCCACGTACAGCGTCGACGGGGCAGCCTGGTTGCGCTTGCCGGCGCATGCTTACAATGAGTTGGACGATTATGAACACCTGGCAGAGGTCGCCGCGTCCGTTCTGCGCGAGGGCGCCTCGGAGTGAGCATCGCATATGAGCGTCGAATTCATCGGTATGATCCACCACCGCGAGGCGTCGGAGATCCATCCGCCACCGGACTTGGTGTTCGACCGCGGTTATATCCGCGACTTTGCCCAGGCCGCCGAGGCCGGCGGATTCGACCGGGTACTGGTCGGGTATTTCTCGGACGGGCCGGACGGCTTCCTGCTGGCCGCGACGGCCGCGGCGCACACCGCGCGGCTGGGTTTTCTGCTCGCGCACCGTCCCGGTTTTGTCGCGCCGACGCTGGCCGCGCGCAAATTTGCCACGCTGGACCAGGTGACCAATGGACGCGCGGCCATTCACGTGATCTCTGGCGGTGATGACACCGACCAGCACCGCGACGGCGATTGGCTGCCAAAGGATGAGCGCTACGCCCGTACCGACGAATACGTGCATATCCTCAAGCGTATCTGGACCGAGCCCGGGCCAGTGGATCATGAAGGGCGCTACTACCAATTCAACGGTGCTTCTACAGCGGTACGCAGTGTGCAGCAGCCGCGCATTCCGATCTATTTCGGCGGCGCGTCGGATGCGGCGATCGCCGTCGCCGGCAAGCACGCTGATGTTTACGCGCTGTGGGGCGAGACGCACGCGCAGGTGCGCGAGCTGACGGCACGGGTGCGTGTCGAGGCGGAGAAGCACGGCCGCAGCGTGCGTTTCAGCCTCTCCCTGCGTCCGATCCTGGCGCGGTCCGAAGACGAGGCGTGGGCACGAGCGGATCGTATCAAGCAGCGCATTGCGGAATTGCGTGCCCGCGCTGGTCTGCCACCGCGGGAGCCGGCGAATGAGGGATCGCGCCGCCTGCTGGCAGCGGCCGCGGAGGGAGAGCGGCTCGACAAACGTTTATGGACCGGCGCCGCGCTGCTGACCGGTGCGCGCGGGAATTCCACCAGCCTCGTCGGAACGCCGGCGCAGGTGGCGGAGGCAATGTGCGATTACTATGACCTGGGGATCACGACATTCTTAATTCGTGGCTTCGATCCGCTCGCGGACAACATTGGATATGGCCGTGACCTGTTGCCGCTGGTCAGGCAGATGATCGAGCAGCGCAGCCCCGCGGTGCCAGCCGAATGAGCCGGGGCGCGTCATGGCCAGTAGCAATCATGGCCGATCATCCGGTCTGGCCGCGGGTTGTGGTGATCACTGCCGAAAACGATACGCGGCAGTCCGCGCTCCTGCACGGCCCACATGGTGTCAAGCCGCGGATCCGAATCGTCGCTCATCGACACTGCTCCCCTGTCGGCGCGTGTGATCGCCCATTCGCCACGACCGATAATGTGGCGACGCCGCAGGTGGAGGTGGTGAGCCGGATCGCAAGCGAGTCGCGGAGCGGGAAGGGCACAGCATCGTCGCATGGCTTCCCCCTGCCCCCGTCTGGTCCTACCGTTGCTTCCGACGGAGGAAACCTGCCATGCAAACCAACGCAGCTGTCTGTCACGAGATACTGAAGCCGCTGACAATTGAGACGCTGGACATCGACAGGCCGCGTGGCCGCGAGGTGCTGGTGCGCACCGCTGCCACCGGCGTTTGCCACAGCGACCTGCATGTCATCGACGGCATCAGCCGCTATTCGCTCGACCGGCCGATGGTGCTCGGCCACGAGGGCGCCGGTGTCGTGGACGCGGTTGGCGACGATGTCAGATCGGTGCGTGTCGGCGACCACGTGGTGGCATGCCTGTCTGGATTTTGCGGACTCTGCCCGCAATGCCTGAGCGGTCACCCGAACCTGTGCACGGGCGGCGTCGTGCAACGCGACGATGCCGACACCCCACGACTGTCACGCAACGGACAGCCGTTCCGCCAGTTTGCGGCCATCGGCAGCTACGCCGAGCGAATGCTGCTACACGAGAACTCGATCGTGCGGATCGATCCGGAGATTCCGCTGGACCGCGCGGCGCTGGTCGGCTGCGGCGTGCTCACCGGCGTCGGTGCCGCGCTGCGCAGCGCCGGATTGCAGGCGGGGCAGACGGTTGCGGTTTTCGGCTGCGGCGGCGTCGGGCTGTCCATCGTACAAGGCGCGCGCATCGGTGGTGCACGGCAGATCATCGCCGTCGACCAGTTCGATGCAAAACTGGAAATGGCGAAGGCGGTCGGCGCGACGCATACGGTGAATTCCAAACAGGATGATCCAGTGAAGGCGGTGCGCACGCTGACCAGAGGTCTTGGCGTCGATCATGCGTTCGAGGCAGTCGGGCTGTCCATCCTTTGCCGTCAGGCCATAGAAAGCCTTGCGATCCGCGGCACCGCGACGATTGTCGGTGTTCTGCCTGCCGATGCGACGATCGAGTTTCCCTGGCTGGCGATCCGACCGGAATGCAAGGTACAGACGTCACGCATGGGCTCCAATCAGTTCCGTTCCGACATTCCGAACTATCTGGAGTTCTATCGCCAGGGCCGCTTGGATCTTGACTCGATGATCAGCCGTCGCGGCCATCTTGACGATATCAACGACGCGTTCCGCGCGATGAAAGCCGGTGAGGTCGCGCGCACTGTTCTGATGTTCTGATCCGCTGTCAATGCGAACAGCTGAGCGACAAGGCAATCTCGGACGTGCTTGTCCCATGACATAGATTGGTTGGCCCGAGACAGGTCCGCCGGCCGCTCGGAGTTGACGCTCGTCACATGTCGAAACAGGAGCTCTATCCATGCTGACCGTTACGCAGAACATGGTCCTGCCGACAGCGATCACCGGGTCCTATCCGCGCCCGCTGTGGTTCGACCTCAGCCTTAACGGCCGGTCTTTCAAATCAGCGCTCGGTGAAAGCCTGTTCCGCGAACAATATCTCGACGCGGTGGCGGCGATCATCAACGCCCAGGAGGCGGCCGGGCTCGACATTGTCACCGATGGCGACAGTCGGTTCGATCTCGCGGTCGGCGGCAAATCGTGGTTCTTCTATCCGATCGAGCGCCTCGGCGGAATCGACGGCCATCGCAGCACGTCGCAGGGCTGGATGGGTCGTCACGGCCTGCGTCCGGGTCGGATTCTGTGGGAAGTCCAGGAGGCTTATCAGCCCGCCGTCGTCAAACACAAACTGACACGCGGACCGCTGGAGTACGCGGCGCTGTGGCAGGTGGCGCAGCGGCTGACTGACCGCCCGGTCAAGTTCGGCGCGATCTGCGCACCGGCACTGGCGAGCATGCTGTGGAACGAGCACTATCCGGACGACAGGCAATTGGTGCTCGACCTGTGCGACATTATGAATGCCGAGTTCCGTGACATGGCCGCGGCGGGATGTCCGCTGATCCAGGTGGAGGAACCGCCGCATCATGGACGCTCGACCCGGCCGGACTGCACCGACGCCGATCTGGAATTCATGACCGACGCGTTTAACCGCCAGCTCGTCGGTGTCGACGCGGAGATCTGGGTGCACACTTGCTGGGGCAATCCGAACCAGCAGCGCGTCTATTGGGAAGTGCCCAGCTACGAGCGAGCGATGCCGTACCTGCTGCAGTTGAACGCCGACGTGATCACCTTCGAATGCGCCAGTTCCGATGGCCGCGATATGCATCTGTTCGGCAAGTACAAGACCGACAAGAAGATCGGCATCGGCGTGGTGAACCACTGCAACACTGTGGTCGAGCCGCCGGAATACGTCGCTGGCCTGATCCGGCGCGCCCTGGAATACATTCCGCCTGAGCGCCTGATCATCACCACCGATTGCGGCTTCGGCCGCGAGGGCCTGAGCCGGCGCATCGCGCATTACAAATGTGTCTCGATGGTGGAGGGGACGAATATCGTCCGGCGCGAGTTGGGACTGCCGGAGGCGCACGTGCGGGCGAGCGATCCGCGGCTGTGGTTCGCGCAGGCGCCAGCGCAGGGGTGACGGGCCTCCCACCTGTGATCGCGAGGCACGCAAGCGACAACGCAACTCCCGGCAGGAGAACGCGTCGTCCCTTGCGATCGGTGCGATCGAACAAAGCCGTACTGGCTGGCACCCTACCCGCATCTGCGCAACACTCGCGTCAATCCCAGTGAGGAGACAGCACCCATGGCCAAAGGCATCCTGCTCGTTGGCTTCGACTTCACCAATGCACACGAGGACGAATTCCACGACTGGTACGACCTCGAGCACGTTCCCGAGCGCGAGCGTGTTCCCGGCTTTGGAGCCTGTGACCGCTGGATCAGCGTGCAGAGCCCGAAACACGCCGTTGCCACCTATGAACTCGACGATCTCGACGTGCTTCGCAGCCCCGCCTATCGGGCCATCGCGGGCGAAAATCTGACGGTCTGGTCGAAACGCGTCACGGCGATGTGCAAGCGGCTGATCCGCTTCGAGGGCACGCAGATCCTGCCCGGTGACCAGCTGGCGCCAAAAAACGCGGGCGGGCTGCTGGTGAATGCGATGAACGTCGACCCGGCACATGAAGCCGAGTTCAACGAATGGTACGACCACGAGCACATTCCGGCACTGTCGGCCGTTCCCGGTACGCTCGCGGCGCGGCGCTACCGCGATTCCGGCGGCACACATCGTTATGTCGCGCTGTACCATCTGGCTTCGCCTGACGTGCAGGTGAGCGACGCGTGGAAGAAAGCGGCCAATTCGCCGTGGACCGACAAGCTGAGACCGTTTTTCCGCGACCATCTGAGAATTCCGGCACGGCACTACGCGCGTGCACGATAGGAGGACGCGCCATGGCAAGACTTCCCTACATCACCAGCAGGGACCAGGTGACGACGAAGGACCAGGCCGCCTTTGATTCGATCGTTGCGAGCCGTGGTGCGGTGCAGGGGCCGTTCACCATGTTCCTGAATTCGCCGGAACTGGCGCAGCGCACTGCGCATCTCGGTGCGTATGTGCGATTCGAAGGCTCGCTCGATATGCGGGTGCGTGTGCTCGCGGCGATGACGGTGGCTCGCGAATTCGAGGCACTCTATGTCTGGGGTGCGCAGACCGGCGGCGCGCGTCGGCTGGGTGTGCCCGAGGCGACGATCAGCGCTATCCGTGAGAACCACTCACGCGGCGTCCTGCCAGAAGATGCGCAGATCATCGATTTTACCCGCGTGTTGCTTCGCCGCCATCGGGTCGACGACGTGACGGCCAAAGCGATGCTGGCACGCTTCGGCAATGACGAGTTTATCCAGCTCACCGGCGCGATCGGCTATTACTCGCTGCTGTGCATGACCGTGAATGCCTGCGAGCTGGAGGCCGGACCGGATGCGGAAGTGCTGAAAGTGTAAATCGGAGACGGGTACGTGACGCTGCAGACCTATGAGGGCGGATGCCATTGCGGCCGCCTACGGTTCCGTGTGCGTGGTGATCTCGCCACGACCTCAGAGTGCAATTGCTCTATCTGCACGATGAAGGGCTTCCTGCATCTTGTCGTGCCGCGGGATCAGTTCGACCTGATACGCGGTAGTGACGAACTCACCACCTATACATTCAACACCGGCGTCGCCAGGCACACCTTCTGCAGGCACTGCGGCATCCATTCGTTCTATGTGCCACGCTCGTTCCCCAACGGTGTCAGCGTGAATGTGCGCTGCCTCGAAGGGGTCGACCTGGCCGCCATCCGTCCGGTGCCGTTCGACGGGCGGCATTGGGAGGACGCGATGCGTACCCCCAACGTCGTCAGCGGCCCGGGACAGGTCGGCGCATAGCGCCTATTTCATGCCGGTGATCGACGCGCTCACGGCGCGTGGATCTCGCATCGACCAGCGGCCTGCGTCGACCTGCGCGAGAAAATCACCGACGAGGGCGTTGAATTCGTCCGGATCCTCGAGATTGATCGCATGTCCACAGTTCGCCATCACCGCCAGTGCCGCCGAACGAATGTTCCGCTTCATCAGAATCCCGGGTACCAGACACGGCCAGTCCTCGTCGCCGGTCAGAATCAGCGTCGGAACAGTCAGCCTCTGCATCTGCTCGGTTAATTCGTATAGCGAAGGCCGCTCGCGCTGTACGCCTAACTGCGTGTTGCGCGCGCCCACGGGGTCATGTTCCGCCAGTTGTGCCTTGAACTCGGCAAACCCGCGCGGGTCCTTCTTCTCGAACTGCACACGCGTCGGTCCGTAGGCGTATTTCTCAGCAAACGCCTTGATCCCCTGCGATTGGATGAAATCCGCGATTATCTCCGCTTCCGCGCGGAACTT
>JASHQG010000201.1 GCA_030037665.1 Acetobacteraceae bacterium | reverse complement strand
CCTCGGCGGATCCCCTGTTGGTGCCAATCCAGATATGTGCCCCTTGACCCATCGCAGCTCCTGGATCGGACGCACGATCGTCGGTTAAGGCGGCGCGACGCAGCTTCGCTGAATGGCTTGTGGGCGCGTCATGCAGCTGGGACGGCGCCATCATACCAAAGTTAAGCATCCACGAGGGTTCCGCGCTCACGCCGGCTCTTCATCTGTGGGCGACGGGACCAGCGACGGACGACGCCGGCGTGTCATTGCACCGTCGTCTCCGAGCACGCTGATCAAGGGCGTCCCTTGCTTCCGGCGTCATCTGAACGACCCGTCTGGCGGTCGCACTCATCGCCGGATCCGAGCCATGGCCGTACCATGCACACGCGGGCGAATCTGCGCGTTGGCCGAAGCCCAGCCCTCGCACACCGGCGCGGGCGTGGCGCCAACCGCGCTGGCGGCATCCCGTTCGCCTTGCGCTCCTCGATCCGGCACCGCTCCAACCCGTCCGCCTTCGAGCAAAGTCTTCGGGCGCATGTTTGAGGCAATGCCCGCGGCCACCGGGCTAGCCTGGTTCGATCAGGTGGGAATGATCAGCACTGCCGATTTCACGGTCGCGCTACACAAGTCCCTAACGCTGGCAGGCAAGTTCGCGGAAACTCCAGCGGAGGCAGCGGCCGCCTGGTGCGCCATCGATAGCGCCGGGGATGCCGCCATGCGATGCGTCGCGCACGATCTCGGCGCGGCGAGGCAGGAGCACCGAGGAAGGAGATGACCCTGAAGCTGTCGGGTTGGCCCCGGACATCAGTCAATATGACCGCGGCATGCCGAGTACGTGTTGACCGACATAGCCAAGAATCAAATTCGTCGAGATCGGCGCGATCTGATAGAGCCGTGTCTCACGCCATTTCCGCTCGATCTCATATTCCCGCGCGTACGAGAACCCGCCGAACGTCTGCATGGCCGTTTCGGCCGCCTTCCAGCACGCCTCGCTCGCCAGCAGCTTGGCGACGTTCGCATCCGCGCCACATTCCTGCCCGGCGTCGAACAGCGCTGCGGCCCGGCGGCACATCATGTCGGCGGCTTCCAGTTCCGCCCAGGCCCGTGCGATCGGAAACTGTACGGCCTGGTTCCTCCCGATCGGCGCGCCGAACACCACGCGATCCATGGCATACTGCCTCGCCCGGTTCACAAACCAGCGGCCGTCACCGACGGCTTCGCTGGCGACCAGAATGCGTTCGGCATTCATGCCATCGAGAATATAACGGAACCCGCGTCCCTCCGCGCCGATCAAGTTGCTCGCGGGGATGCGAAAGTTGTCGAAGAAAACCTCAGTCGTGTTGTGATTGATCATCGCCTTGATCGGACGGATTTCCAGGCCCTTACCCTTGTTCTTTTCCGACAGATCAACCAGGAAGACCGATAGCCCGTCGCTCCGCCGCTTCACCTGGTCCACAGGGGTGGTCCGCGCCAGAAGCAACATCATGTCTGAATAGAGCGCACGCGACGTCCAGACCTTCTGACCGTTGACGATATAGGAGTCGCCCTCGCGCACTGCACGCGTCTTCAACTGTGTCGTATCGGAACCCGTTGTCGGTTCGGTCACGCCAAATGCCTGCAGCCTGATCCGCCCGGATGCGATCGCGGGCAGATACGTCCGCTTTTGCTCGTCGCTGCCGTGCCGCAGCAGCGTGCCCATGATGTACATCTGCGCGTGGCCCTGGCTGGCGGTGCAGCCGCTGGCGTTGATTTCTTCCAAGATCACCGCGGCGGCGCGAACCGGCAGACCCGAGCCGCCGTATTCCTCCGGGATCAGTGCGCCAAGAAAACCGGCCTCGGTCAGTTCGTGAATGAACTCGCTCGGATACGCCTCCTTGTCCTCGAGCGCGTTCCAATAGCTGCCGGGGTAGCGCGCGCAGATCTTGCGCACGGCCTCGCGCAGTTCCGGATAGTCCTCGCCGATCGCGACCATCGTCTCGTCTGACATCGCCGCCTCCATCCTGGTCGCAGCCGACGCTGCCGAAGCCGGAAAGTCGCGTCAAACCGTACCCTCGCGCCGCGTGCGTCGGACTGCTAATGCCCGAGCTGATGCGAATCCTGTTCGTCACTTCCAATCGGTTGGGTGACGCGGTGCTGTCCACCGGGCTGCTCAACCACCTGCTGCTTAGTCACCCCGACGCCCGTTTCACCATCGCCTGTGGGCCGGTGGCGGAAGGGGTGTTTCTGCGCATGCCGAACCGCGACCGCACCGTCGTGCTGGACAAGCGGCCCTACCGCCTGCACTGGCCGACGCTGTGGCTCGAGGCTGTGGGCACCCGTTGGGACTTGGTTGTCGATATACGCGGCTCGGCGCTCGCGTGGATGCTGCCTGCGCGGCGACGCGCAGTGATGCGCCCGCGGTCCGGACACAAGACCGCCCAGCTCGCCGCCGTACTCGGGATCGATCCGCCGCCGCTTCCGGTGACATGGACCGCGCCGGAGGATCGGGCACGTGCGGCCGCGCTGGTTCCGGCTGACCGGCCGGTCGTGGGTCTGGCACCGACAGCGAACTGGGCACCGAAGGTATGGCCCCACGAGCGGTTCGTCGCATTGTACCGGGCGCTGGCCGAAGCGGTGTTACCGGGCGCGATTCCGGCGGTTCTTGCTGGTTCCAGCGAAGCAGAACGGGCCATGGCTGCGCCCGTGCTGGCCGCTTTGCCGGGCGCAGTTGATCTGGTGGGGCGGCTGAACCTGCCGGAAGTCGCCGCCTGTCTCGCGCGTTGCAGCCTGTTTATCGGCAACGATTCCGGCCTGATGCACCTCGCCGCGGCGGCGGGCGCGCCGACGCTTGGCTTGTTCGGTCCGACCGATGCAGCGGAATACGCGCCGTCCGGGCCCTGCGCGCATGCCGTGGTCTCTGGTTCGCACCGGATGGACAACCTGAGTGTCGAGCAGGCGCTGACGGAAGCCGTGCGGCTGCTGACCCAGAATGGCGCAGGCTCATCGCGGACCGCTCTGTCTCGGGCGACGCTCGCCTAGTCCTGGGCGTCGCCTAGCGCTTCAAAACTGCCAGTGCGGCGAACGGCCCATGCGCACGCCGCGGCGCTGCAGCAGCGACCGGCGCGCGGCGACGGCGCAGCGGTACCAGCATCGCCGGAGCGGGCGGTCCATGTTCGTCCGGCCCCAGCCCGACACCTGGCACGATCCTGAAGCCGAGCCGGCGCAGCACCACCGGCAGGAGCTCGGCCTTGATAGACAGCCGCGAACCCAACCAGGCCGGCAGGGCCATGCCATGGTGCCCTGCTGCCCATGCGAGTTCGCCGGCCGCCCGCTCGGCGACATCCAGACGCAGAATGATCGGGCCGGCTTCGATCCACCCCATGGCCGCTGCGAAGCCGGCTGGCCAGTCGCTCGGCATGTGCAGCGAAACGAGCCCCGCGCCCGGCAGTCCCGGCAGTGGCACGCCATGAAAGAGCGCCCATAGCCGCGCCCGCATCACAGCTGCGCGCGGTTTGAGCATCGCCGGCAGGAACATGGCGAAGCGGCCCGAGCGCACGCCAATCGTGCGAAGCGCCCGGCGCAGATTCGGTTCCAGTATTTCCTCATCGACGTCCGGCAGCACCCCCGTCGCTTCGGTCAGTCGGTGTAGCGGGCCGCGTATGCCAGGCACCGCCTCCGCTTGTCTGGCAGCGATGAACAGCGGCGCAAGATCGGCGTGGACACGGTCATCCACGTAACGTTGCAGCCGCGCCCGCAGCCGCTCGCGTTGCGCGCCGTCGAGGAACTCACTGTCAATCACCCGCACGCGCGGCCGCAACATGCTTGGCCCCCGTGTCAGGTGGGCAACCGGCACGCCCTCCCACGTCACGGACTGCTCTTCGCCAAGCGCGAAGGCGCTGTCCGACGCGGCCTCGAGCAGGGCGACGCGGCGCGGCATTTCCTCGCTCAGAGCGCGGCGGGCAGCGCGTAGCACCAGCTTCTTCTCGTCGCCTTCGGCATCGGGGTCGGGGAGAAAAGTGAAGCCGTGAACGTCGCCGACCGGGTGGCCCTCCACCACGACCTCGCCGCGTCGCGTGACGGCCGAAAGCAGGCGCTGGCTTTCGCCTGCCTCCAGCCGGCGCATCAACTGTGCAGCGCGACGGTCGACGAAGCGGCTGGTCAGGCGCTCGTGCAGGGCGTCGGAGAGCAGGTCCTCCACCGCGCGGGCGCGCCCCTGCCAGTGCAGCGCGTCGGCAACCCATTCGCTGCGCGCCGAGATGTAGGACCAGACGCGGATGCCGGCGAGGCGCTGCATCAGCGTGTCGATGTCGCCCTCGGGCCGGGCAAGCGAGGCGATCTGCCCGGCCAGCCAATCGGTCGGCAGGCGCGCATCCCGGCCGATATGATGGAAGACTCTTGCACAGAGACGCGTGTGCGTCTCGTCCGCCAGCTTCCGGAAGTCGGGGATCTGGCAGGCGTCCCACAACCGGCGAACTGCGCGGCGGCCTTGCGCCAGGCGACGGATCTCCGGCTCGCGTGCCAGCGCGGCCAGTGTCTCGAGGTCAGAGGCGTCATTGCCCTTCACCAGACCGGCGCGCGGCGGGGGTGCGGTCAGGCTTTCGAGCAGCGCGTCGACGTGGCTGAATTCGAGGTCACTGTTGCGCCAGCAGAGGTGGTCGAGCGCATCGAAGCTGTGTGCTTCCACCGCAGCCACCAGATCCTCGGGCAGCTGCGGGCACTGGGCGGTGGTGCCGAACGTGCCGTCACGCATGCCGCGGCCAGCACGGCCGGCGATCTGCGCCAGCTCGGCGGCGGTGAGGCGGCGCGGACCATGGCCGTCGAACTTACCCAGTCCGGCGAATGCCACGTGATCGACATTCATGTTGAGACCCATTCCGATCGCGTCAGTGGCGACCAGGAAATCGACCTCCTTGTCCTGGTAGAGCGCGACCTGAGCGTTCCGGGTGCGCGGACTGAGCCGACCCATCACCACGGCGCACCCGCCGCGGCGGCGGCGGATCAACTCGGCGATCGCGTAGACCTCCTGCGCACTGAACGCGACCACGGCTGTGCGCGGCGGCAGCTTGGACAACTTGGCCGGCCCGGCGTGCACGAGTTGCGACATGCGTGGGCGCGTCTCGATGCTGGCCTCGGGCACAAGGCGATGCAGCAGCGTGCGGATGGTCTCCGCGCCAAGGAACATGGTCTCCACCAAGCCGCGGGCATGCAGCAGGCGGTCGCTGAAGACGTGGCCACGGTCGGGGTCGGCACAGAGCTGGACCTCGTCGACCGCGACAAACTCGGCGTCGCGATCGAGTGGCATCGCCTCCACCGTGCAGGAGAACCAGCGGGCCTCCGGCGGGACGATCTTTTCTTCCCCGGTGATCAGTGCGACGTGCCGGGCACCCTTGCGGGCGACCATGCGGTCATAGTTCTCGCGGGCGAGCAGACGAAGCGGGAAGCCGATGATGCCGGAGGAATGCGCGAGCAGGCGCTCGATCGCAAGGTGCGTCTTGCCGGTGTTGGTAGGGCCAAGCACGGCCTTGACGCGGGCGGCGAAGCCGAAGTCGGGCATGGCCGGATGGTTGGGTGTTGCCTGGGGAATTGCAAGCATTTCCGGCGGCAATCGCCCCCTC
>JASHQG010000200.1 GCA_030037665.1 Acetobacteraceae bacterium | reverse complement strand
TGCCGATTCTGCTGCTCGCGGTTACCATTCTGATATCCATCCCGCTCAGCAAGTACTTTGTCGCGGTCATGGAGGGACGTTTCTTCGGCCTGCGCTGGCTGCGCTGGTTTGAGGCGCGCCTGAACACCGGGGAGCAAGACTGGAAACAGTACACGGTCTCGCTGATCGTGTTCAACGCAATGCTGTTCATTTTTGGCTTCGTCGTGCTGTGCCTGCAGCCGATTGCGCCGCTGAATCCGCTGCATCGCGGCATGCTGGGGCCGTCGACGATCTTCAACACCGTCATCTCATTCATGACGAACACCAACCTGCAGCACTATTCGGGCGACCAGAACCTTTCCAATTTCAGCCAGATTTTCTTCATCCTGCCCAACATGTTCCTATCCGCGTCAGTGGGCTTCTGTGCGCTGACGGCCATCATCCGTGCGTTCCGCGGCCAAAAGACGTTGGGCAACTACTTCGTCGATATGTGGCACGTGGCAATCTACATCTACCTGCCGGCCGCGCTGATCATCGGCACCATTTTCATGCAGCAAGGCATGCCGATGACCTATGCCAGCGAGAAGACTGTCACAACGCTTGAAGCCGGCTCGATGGGCACCGATTCCAGCGGTCATGCCAACCCGCAGAACATCATCGTCGGGCCGGTCGCCGCGGTGATTCCGATCAAGATGTTGGGAACCAACGGTGGTGGCTTCTACGGCATGAACTCCGCCGCGCCGCTGGAGAACCCCACCGCGATCTCCAACTTCGTTACCACGTTCGCGATGATGATCTTCCCGTTCACGCTGGTGCTCATGTATGGGCGCATGCTGAGCCGGATCCGCCATTCAGTCGTCATTTACGCAGTGATGCTGTCGATGATGGTGGGGTTGATAGGCTGGGCCGTGTATTTCGACACGATGCAGCCGAATCCCGCCTTCACAGGCACGGCCGTGGCACGAACTTATCAAATTCCCAGTGTCACCGCGCCGGGCGGCAGTCAGACGATCACACTGCCTTCCGTCGCCGGCCTGCCTGTCGATCAGCGCCTGGGTAATCTTGAAGGGAAGGAGCTGCGATTCGGCACCTCCGCCGGTGCGGTGTTCGCCGCGATCACCACCGACGTGACCTGTGGGGCGGTGAATGCCGAGCACGACAGCCTGAATCCCACCGCCAGCATCTCGCCGTTCATAGGGATGTGGCTGAACTGCGTGTTTGGCGGCAAGGGCGTCGGTATGATCAACTTCCTGTTGTTCCTGATCATCGGCGTGTTCCTGGCCGGTCAGATGGTTGGCCGTAGTCCCGAATATCTCGGCCGCAAGGTTGGCGCCCGTGAGGTCAAGCTGGCCGTCATCGCCCTACTGGTGCATCCGCTGCTGATCCTTGGGCCAAGCGGATTGTTCGCCGCTACACCCTGGGGCATCAACGCCGTAAGCAATCCCGGGCCGCACGGATTGTCGCAGATCGTCTACCAGTTCTCGTCGTCGTCGGCGAACAATGGATCCGCGTTCGATGGCCTGGGTGTCGATTATGGCTTCAACAACAATCCAAACCCCCCGCCTGAGGCCGTGCCCCTCGATATCGCGGCCGGCCTGGTGATGCTGTTCTCGCGCTACCTGCCGATCATCGCACCGATCGCCATGGCTTTCTATCTTGGCCGCAAGAAAATTGCGCCGGTCTCGTTAGGAACCATGCGAGACGACACGGCAACGTTCGGCTTCCTGATGTTAGGCACCATTCTGGTCATCGGCGCGCTTTTGTTCCTGCCCGTGGCCGCGCTCGGCCCGCTGGCTGAGCATTTCGGACCGATTCCGTTCGGCGGCTGATCCAACCAACTCAATCGGAGAGCATGGCAATGGACGTTGCAGTTGGCCTGGACCGGCACGAGCAAGCCGCGCAGCGGCAGCGGCTGTTCGCCGCGGATCTGGTGATGCCGGCGATGCGGCAATCGTTGGCGATGCTGCGGCCCGATATTCAGTGGCGCAATCCGGTGATGTTCGTCGTCGAAATCGGCGCCGTCCTGACGTTGGCCTATATCGTCCGTAACGTCGTCAATCCCGGTAGCACGCTGGTCTCGCTCGGCTACTTCGTAGCGCTCGATATCTGGCTGTGGCTGACGGTGGTGTTCGCCAACTTCGCCACTGCGTTTGCCGAGGAACGCGGCCGCTCGCAGGCCGCCTTCCTGCGCCGCACCCGTGCCAGCACGCCAGCGCATCGGTTGCGCACCGATGGCGGGCTTGACGTGGTCAATTCGATCGACCTGAAACCCGGCGACCTCGTCACCGTCAAGGCAAATGAGGTGATCCCCGGCGACGGTGAAGTCATAGAGGGTGTCGCGGCCGTCGACGAATCGGCAATAACTGGCGAATCCGCACCCGTGATTCGCGAAGCGGGCGGCGACCGCTCCGGCGTGACCGGTGGCACCACCGTGCTGTCGGACCACATCACAGTGCGCATCGTCGCTGGCTTTGGCGAATCCTTCCTTGACCGCATGATTGCGCTGGTCGAAGGCGCCGTGCGCCAACGCACGCCCAATGAGATCGCGCTGACTCTGGTGCTGACGGCATTCACGCTGATCTTTATGATCGTCGTCGTACCGTTGTGGCCAATGGCGTACAACGCCGAACTATACATGACGTCATATCTGGGGCTCAGTACGCAGCTCTCAAGCCTCGGCACCGACGTGCCGACTCTGATTGCGCTGGTGGTTTGCCTGATCCCGACCACGATCGGCGCATTGCTCGCGGCGATCGGAATCGCCGGCATGGACCGCGCGTTGCGCCACAATATCATCGCCAAGAGCGGTCTCGCGGTGGAAACCGCGGGCGACATCGACGTGGTGCTGCTCGACAAGACCGGCACGATCACGGTCGGAAGCCGCCATGCGACCGACTTCCTACCGGTCGACGGCATCCAGGTGCAGGAGCTGCGTACCGCAGCGGCACTGGCTTCGGGGGCGGACCGCACGCCAGAAGGGCAGAGCATCGTCACCGCTGCGCTGGCGGCCGGCGTGTCGCAAAGCAGTATCAGCGCGCCGGATGGCACGCAGTTTATCGAGTTTAGTGCGCAGACGCGCATGAGCGGCATTGACCTGCCGAACGGGCGCAGGCTGCGCAAAGGCGCGCCGGATGCGGTGCTCGACTACCTGCGCCGCGCCGGCGGCACGATGCCGCCGGAGCTTGATACGCTGGTGGCACAGGCCGCGGCCGAAGGCGCGACGCCGCTGGTCGTCAGCGACGGCAAGCGCCCCCTCGGGGTCGTGGTACTGCAGGACACGCTGAAGCCGGACATCGCGGCGCGCATTGGCTTGCTGCGGCAGATGGGCTTGCGCACCATTATGATCACCGGCGACAACCGGTTGACCGCATCAACCATCGCCAAGCGCGCGGGGGTCGATGATTACCTGGCAGAGGCGACGCCAGAAGCGAAGCTCACTTTCCTTCGCCAGGAACAGGCCGAAGGCAAGCTGGTCGCCATGATGGGCGACGGCACCAACGATGCGCCGGCGCTGGCACAGGCGGATGTCGGGTTGGCGATGAACTCCGGCACGCAGGCGGCGAAGGAAGCCGGCAACATGGTCGATCTCGACAGCGACCCGACCAAGTTGATCGAGGTCGTCGAGATCGGCAAGCAATTGCTGATGACCCGCGGCGCGTTGACCACATTCAGTATCGCCAACGACATCGCCAAGTACTTCGCCATCGTTCCGGCCCTGTTCGCAGGCACGCTGCCGTGGCTCAAGGCGATCGACATCATGCACCTTCACTCACCGACATCGGCAATCCTGTCGGCGGTGATCTTCAACGCACTGATCATCCCGCTGTTAATCCCGGTGGCGCTGAAGGGGGTGCGCTACCGCCCGCTCGGCGCCGACGCGCTGCTGCGGCAAAACCTGCTGATATGGGGTGTCGGTGGCGTGATCGCGCCGTTCATCGGCATCAAGCTGATAGACATGTTCATGGTGGCGTTCCACCTGGTCGCCTGATCATCATATACGAGGAGATGCGCGATGCTGCGCAATGTCTCGAAAAGCCTGTGGCTTCTGACATTTTCCGTGGTGATCGTCTGCGGCATCTACCCGGCGATCCTGTGGGGCATCG
>JASHQG010000026.1 GCA_030037665.1 Acetobacteraceae bacterium | reverse complement strand
TGCGCGGATCGGATGCGCGGCGAGGTCGTCGGTGCGCACGTCGCGCAGCGCGCCGGCGTAACGGCCGATCGGGGTGCGGGCGAAGTCGCAGATATAGGCCTCGGTCATAGGCGTTTTCTCCCGGTGTTTGCTTCCGCGCGGTGTTCCAGTGGTGTGTAGCGTGGGGGCGGGGAGGTGGGAAGGCGCGCCGCACGGGTTCGTTGAGCGGCCGCCGCAACGGCCCGATTCCCCCGCGCGCCGTCTGATACTGACCGACGCGTTTGCCATCGTTGCGTCCGAACCGGCCTGGCCCGCAGAACCAAGGGAGGCTGTCGCGCTGTTGATCGGGGCCACCGAACCTAAAAATATCGCGTGAATGTTGCGGTACCGCACGAATGTATGGTTGGTTCGACGCCCGCCTTTGGGCGTGCGTTTGTCATCCAATGACTTTCAAGGAGAGGATAATACCTACAACAACCGAAGGATTTATTTAAAAATAGAATGCGATCACACCACCCATTCCCCTACAAATGCATTCAATCCCGGACAAAATCACGGATATTATCGGCGGTTACTTAAAATTATCTCGTGACCTTCACGGATCCGATGATATCGTCGGCGCGGGTGTGTTGTCGTGTCAGCTTTGCAGCGTCCAGAAGACGGCCGATCGCGGGGGCAGGCAGCAGCGCCAAAAGTCTGCAGACGGCAGGCAAGAACAGCGCCCGGACGTGCGCCGCGCGCCAGCAGGGAGACTACATATGGCAACGATGAGTGATGGCTTGGGCGCCGCGGCCCAGGGACCGTGGTGGAAGGAGCCGACGAAAGATCAGTGGTACGCGTTCGTCGCCGCTTGGCTCGGCTGGACCCTGGACGCGTTCGACTTCACCGTCTTCCTGCTGATCATGGTGCCGATTTCCAAGCAATTCGGCGTATCGATGACCCAGGTGACCTTCGTCTTCACCATCACGCTTTGGATGCGCCTGCTCGGCGCCACCGCCTCGGGCTGGCTCGGCGACCGGTTCGGTCGCAAGAAGCCGTTGATGATCGCCATCCTCGGCTACTCGCTCTGCAATTTTGCTGCCGGCCTCGCGCCGACCTTCCTGTTCCTGTTCTGCGCCCGGGCAGTCCTGGGCATATTCATGGGCGCCGAATGGCCGGCCGGCTCGGCACTCGCCATGGAGCACTGGCCGCAGCGCTCGCGCGGTTTCATGGCCGGCGTGCTGCAGGGATCATGGGGCCTTGGCTTCATGATCTCCTTCGCGATCTTCGGCTTGTTTTTCGACAAGATCGGCTGGCGCGGCATGCTGCTGGTCGGCGTGCTGCCCGCCCTCGCCGTTCTCTATGTCCGTTTCTTCGTGAAAGAGCCGGAAGTTTGGGTGAAGAACCGCGAAAACCAGCGTGTCCAGCAGCGCGAGGTGCACGCTCCACTCATCGCCCTGTTCAAGCGCGGCATGATCGGCAACACCTTAAACGCCTGCTGGGTGCTGGCCAGCGGCTTCGTGCTCTACTACTCGATCAATGTGTTGTTCGCGTCGCACCTTGAGGTCGACCTCAAGCTGTCGCCAGAGGCCATCGGCACCATCGGTGTCTCCGCCAACCTGGTGGTCTTCCTTGCCAGCATGTTCTGGGGCTATGTGGCCGATCGCTGGGGCCGCAAGCCGGCACAGATCCTGCCGGCCTTGATCGCCATCCCGCTCGCGCCGCTCTACCTGTTGAGCACCAACTTCACAGTCATCTGGTGGGCCTTCGTGATCCAGGGTGCGTTCGGTAGCGGCGGTTTTGCCAGCCAGGCGCCCAGCTATCTGAACGAACGGTTCCCCACCGAGGTTCGCGCCACGGGGGCAGGCTTCACCTACCACCAGGGCGCCGTCTGGGGTGGTCTGACAGCGCCGATCCTGGCCTATGTCGCAACCACCCTGGGCTACGGGTACGTCGTGCCGATGCTGGTCGGAACAATCGGTGCCGCGGCGAGCTTCGCCCTCGCGGTCCTTGTCGGGCCGGAGACCAAGGGCAAGGCGATGGTGGCCGACGTCGTCGTCGCCTGACGCCCGCCATGGCCCGCTCCGCCGGCGTCACGGCCAGCGGAGCGGGTGCCGATCCCATCGCGGAAGGACGGTTTTGGACTGACCCGGCAGACGCAGGCCCGCTCATGCGCTCTCAAATCAGCGGTTGACGGTCCCGAAGCATTATGAGCCGATTGATCTGCCGCCCGAGCCCCAGGCCCGACGCAACTGCGGCGCGGTTAGGAAACAGCACGCGAGTCCAAAGAGTTGTCACTCAGTGAACAGATTTTCGTTGATTTGTCACGCGCACCTCGAGGCTGACCGCAAGCTCCGTTCGGGTCTGCAAAGCTCTGCCGCCGGAATTTGCCATCAGCCAATCGCGGGTCTTGCGCTTCCGCGCGTTGCAGTCGCGGATTAAGTTGCCCGAGGATCCTGCGCGGCGCAGGCTGCCGCACCGGAGAGACGAGACAAGCCAAGATCATCGCCGATGACCGCCCGTATCCTGATCGTCGACGACGTTTCCGCAAATACTCGGTTGCTCGAGGCCAAGCTGTCCGCCGAGTATTATCAGGTCGCCAGCGCCCGCAACGGTTTCGAGGCCATGACCAAGGCGCAGGACTGGCAGCCCGACCTTATTCTGCTCGATGTAATGATGCCGGAGATGGACGGATTCGAATGCTGCCAGCGGCTGAAACGCGACCAACGGACCCTGCATATCCCCGTGGTCATGGTCACCGCCCTCAGCGAGCCGAGCGAGCGGCTGCGTGGACTGGAAGCGGGTGCCGACGATTTCCTGACCAAGCCGGTCGAGTACGAGACGCTGATGACGCGCGTCCGCAACCTCGTCCGGCTCAAGCGTATGTTGGATGAATGGCGGGCACGTGGCGACACCGCCCGCGCACTGGGCCTCTCTGCCGACCAGTTCACTATCCCCTCGGTTGCCGGCGCACGCGCCCTGGTGGTGGATGACTGGGACCTGGGCGCGAAGGGGATTCAGGACGCACTGGAGCGGGAGGAGATCATGTCCCGCCGCGCGCGCGACCAAGCCGAGGCCCTGGCACTTTCCTCGGACGTCGCATTCGACCTGATCGTTCTCTCATTCGCGCTGGCGGAGGAGGATCCGCTGAAACTCGCTTCAGCGCTGCGCGCTGCTGATGCGACGCGCGACGTGCCGATGGTGCTGATCGCTGAGCCGGAGGAACGCGACCGCTTGCTGCGCGGCTTCGACCTCGGTGCCAACGATTGGCTGCTGCTGCCGGTGGACGAGAACGAGCTGCGCGCCCGCGCGCGCAACCAGATTCGCCGCAAATTCTACCAGGATCGACTGCGCACCGACCTGGGATCAGCGCTGGAGCTCGCGGTGATCGACCCGGTGACCGGGCTGTACAACCAACGCTACCTGATGCGACACCTGCATGATCTGCTGGATGGGCCGCAGACGCACGAACTCGCGGTGCTGATGATCGACGTCGACCATTTCAAGGCGGTGAATGATGATTACGGCCACTCGGTGGGCGACCGCGCGTTGCGGTTGATCGCTGACACGCTGCGCGCAAATACACGCGTATTCGACTCCGTCGCCCGCTATGGGGGCGAG
>JASHQG010000199.1 GCA_030037665.1 Acetobacteraceae bacterium | reverse complement strand
TTTCTGGTACCAGATGAGCGCCTCATAGGGATCGCGCAGATCTTCTGGGCCTGACGTGAGGATGTGGCCAAGCACGGCTTGACCATCAGCCGAACCACCCGCGGCTGCGCGGCGGGCCCATCTCTCCGCCTCGATGAAATCCGGGTCTGTCGTAACGTTAGCGCCGAACAGGTCGGTGGTGCCGGCGTGGCCGTTCTCCACGCCCGTCAGGCCATGCAAATAGAGCGTGGCGAGCGCCGACTGCGCCTCAACGTGACCATGGTTGCCGGCTCGTTCGAGCCATCGCGCTCCGTGCGCCCGGCTGACCGGAACGCCCGTGCCTTCGAGATAGCAACAGCCAACGCGATACTCTGCCTCGGCGAAGCCGGTGCGTGCGGCGTGGAGGACCAGCCGCAAGCCCCGCTTCGCATCACCTCGATCAATACGCCGGACGCCACGGCGCAGAGCGCCGCGCGGCGAAAGCCTGGCGTGCAGACGACCGAACGCCCCCACGATGATCAGACCCTGGCAATCAAACTGTGGGCCGGAGGCCGCATTACGGCTCCCGCATCCCATTGTGGACCACCGGCAACACACGCTCGAGCAGGTAGGTCAGCACAGTGCGTTTGCCCACCTTGACATCTGCGGTCGTGGGCATGCCCGGCATCAAACGGAAGCCCGGCGGCGTGTTGTGCAGCTCCATGCGATCAAGCGAGACGCGGGCCCGATAGTACGGCTCGGTGCTGCCCGCCGAGGTTGGCACATCCCCGGTTGGATTGCGTGCATCTTCCTGCGCGGTGAAACTGTCCGGGCTGATGACACGCACCGTGCCGTACGCCAGGCCGTACCGCGTGAAGGGGAAGGTCGCGAACTTGATCGCAACCTTGTCGCCGACATGCACGTAGCCATTCTCGGCCGCGGGAATATCAGCCTCGATCTCAAGCGGTGCATCGGACGGCACCATGGTGATGAAGTGCTGGCCGGACTGCAGGACCGAGCCGACAGATACCTTGGCGATCGACAGCACCGTCGCGTCGCGGTCGGCACGCAACTCAACAAGCTGACGACGCACCTGCGACTTTTTCATCTGCTCCCGGGCATCGGACAGCTTGCTGGTGGCATCGGCGAGTTTGTCGGCCAGGTCGGCGTGCCACTGCTGTATGTAACCGTCGCGTTCCGCCACCAACGCGGCCAGGTCGCGGCGGGCGGAGGCCGCGGCCTCTCCGGCGTTGGCGAGGTCCCGCGCCATCTCTGCGCTGTTGTCCTGCGCCGCCAGGGTATTGAGCCGGCTGCCAACCTGTAGCTTCTCCAGTTCGTGTCGCATACCCTCGACCGCTTGCGCGACCGCGAGCCGCTTGCTGTAGCCGTCTGCGTCGGCATTCGCACGCTTGATCGCAGCGACGAGGCCCGCAGCCTTCTGCTGGTAATTTTCCAGCCTGTAATCATATTCCGCTTCACGCTGCGCGTAGACGGCCGCTTGCAACGACATGTCCGGATCCAGGCCGGTATAGTTGAACGGCTTGTTCTTCAGTTCTGCCTGCATGCGGACTACCCGCGCCTGCAGACTGTTCACCTGTGCGACGCTCGCTCTGAGATCGGCGGCGGCGAAGCTCGGATCGAGCCGGGCCAGGATCTGGCCGGCGTGCACCTGCTCGCCAGGGTGTACATCAATCGACCGTACTATTGAGGTTTCGAGTGGCTGCACCACGAGGTTGGGCGACCGAGCGATGACCGTCCCCGGCGCCGTCACCACCTGATCAACACGTATGAGGCCCATCGCGATCACCATCGCGATGAACATACTGCAGACGATCAGGTTGACCCGACGCGCACCGAGCGGAATGGGCGCATTGACGATCGCGACGGACGGCGACTGGAACTCGAGTATCGCCGGCAGTGTCGGATCATGCCTGTCGGCAATGGCTGCCGTGCGGCTAGTCGCCTTGGATGAGAGCTGGGGCGGGAGCGGCATGTCGGAGGCCTTGACTTTCCATGTGGCGCGTCTGCTGCGACCAGAGCTGGCGGTAAGCGGCGCAGCGTTCGAGCAGGACATGGTGCGGTGCGACGTCCATCACCCTGCCCTTTTCCATAACCGCGATTTGATCGCACTCGGTCAGCGACGAGAGGCGGTGCGAGACGATCACCATCGTCCGCCCACTGGCGATCCGCACCAGGTTGGCGTTGACCAGTGCCTCGCTTTCCGGATCCAGCGCGTTCGTCGCCTCATCGAGGATGAGGATGCGCGGATCCGTGACCAGCGCACGTGCGATGGCAAGGCGCTGCTTCTGGCCACCCGAAAGGTTGGGCGAGCCTTCCTCGATGTAGGTTCGATAGCCGTTGGGCATACGCTCGATAAATTCCTCGGCACCGGCAAGCCGGGCCGCGCGTACCGCGTCGTCCAGCGTCAGTCCAGGCCGGCCGGCGACGATGTTGTCGCGGATTGAGCCGCGGAACAGGAAGTTGTCCTGCAGCACGACGCCGAAGCTCTCGCGCAGGTGGCGCAGGTTGATCTCGCGCAGGTCGGTGCCATCGATCTTCACGTAGCCCGTGTAGTCGCGGTTGATGCCTTGCAGCAGGCGGGTGATTGTTGATTTCCCTGAGCCGGATCGTCCGACGATGCCGAGCATCGTGCCGGCCGGGATGGAGAAACTCACGTGGTCAAGCGCCGGCGTCTTTGTCCCGCCGTAGGTGAAGGTGACATCGTCAAAGCTGATCGCACCGGAGAAGCGTGGACGGAGCCCGCCCGATGCGGCATCCACTTCCAGTGGCCGGTTCAGTACCGATCCGACCTGACCAATGGAAGTGCCGACCCGTTCGTAATCCTCAAGCAATCGGGCAAATCCGACCAGCGGCATGGAGACGCGCTGCGACAGCATCATGAAGGCGAACAGGCTGCCGACCATGTAGCCGTTCTTGTCGCTCAATGCGAGGTAGACGCCCAGCATGATGACGCCGATCCACATGAAGCGTTCGACCGGCGTCACCAGCGTTTGCGGCCAATTGGAAAGCCTGCCGAACGCAATGCGCCATTTGCCGGCGTCGGCGACGCGTTCGTCCCACAGCGACCGGCGCTCTGGCTCCAACGCCAGCGCCTTTACCGTCTTGATCCCGAACACCGTCTCTCCGAGTGCGGCCTGCTTCGTGGTCTCGGCGTCAACGACACGCTTGAACACCGCGCGCAGCGGCCGAAGATAGGCGAGGATAATCAGACCGATGAGGCACGCGCACGTTACCACGAGCCAGGCAAGCGTCACATTCAGCCAGAACAGAAACGGCAGCAGGACGCAAAGCGTCATCATATCCAGCGTGGTGGACAACAGCTTGCCTGTCAGGAACTCGCGTACCTGCTGGATCTGACTGATGTTGTACATCGTCTCGCCAGCCGGGTGCCGCTCGAAATAATCGAGCGGCAGGCGGATCAGGCGGTTGAAAACATGCAGGTTCAGCTTGGCATCGATTCGCGTGCCAACGATGACCACGATCAGCCGTCGCACGAACCCTAGGATCGTCTCGTACGCGATCCCAATGAGCATGATTGTCGAAATAAGGATCAAGGTGGACAAGCTGTGGTGTGCCAGGACTTTGTCCACCACCGTCATGACGAGGAACGGCGGAAAGATCGTCAGCAGGCTCAGGGTGAGCGACCCGAGAAGGATGTCGCGGAGTGCTCCTTTCTCTTTCATTACCAGGCGGGCGAGCCAGCCCAGCGAGAACGGCTCGTCGGCTTCGGCGACGCCGCGTTCGGCGCGCAGAAGGACTGCTTCGCCGGCCCACGCCTCCGCAAGCCGGGCCTCGTCCACCGGTACTGCCGGTTCGGCCGCTTGACCGCGCGGGTCCTTCAGAAAGATGACGCTGTGCTCGACATTAACGCCGGTGAGCAGGCCGGCGGTGCCATCAGTGAACAGCAACACCACCGGGCTGGTGTTGTTGAAGTGCATGAGATGGCGCCAGCGCAGTCGCACCGCACGTGACCAAAGGCCGGAATTCTGTGCCCAGGTGGACAGGGAAGCGGCCGACGGCACCGACTCTCCGACCGGAATGCGGCATTCATCCGCATCGAGCTCGATGCCGTGGTAGCGCCCGGCCAGGATCATGGCGAGCAGGCGGGGATGCACGCGCGGAGCGCGGTTACCGCCGGAAGCGGACGGCCGCCGGGCGCCAGCGTCGTCGCCGCGCCTGGTGGTGGCGGCCGACGTGGCGCGGGCCTGCCCGCGCGGGCCGGAAGTCATTCCGTCAGGTATATCCACCAGCATTCCCTCTTTGAGGCAGGTGAGGCCTTAACGGCTGCGCAGCAAGCCGTGCGGCCATCCATGGCAGTCATCTCGAACGCGAGCGGCTTGTTGCCAGGTCTGTTAGAACAGTCGGACGCCCGATGGGCTGGCCACACATCCGGTGACCCCGATTACCAAAAGAACTATGCGCTGCGTCGACAGTCGGTTTCAACTTTTTTGATCCCTGATTTCGTAAGCGGATTGGACTTCTCCTGGCGATCCGCGCACGCGTCGGCACGGTTGAGGGGGCATCGGTGGCGGGGATTGACGACACCCCTGTACGCTTTCGGATCGGCAGCGAAGCAGACCGCGGTCGCAGCCGCAGTGCACCCTCGGCTCCGGCGCCGGTGGCCCGGCGTCTCCTGGTCAACTATTGCTGAGTGTGCGGGGGCCGTCCGACGCACCGTACTGATGGCGCACCAATCCGCACTGAACTCCCCTGGCTTCGAACGACTTTATCTGTTCGCTTCGATCACGCGCGACGATTCTGACGTCGACCTCGTCTTCGACTATCCGTGCGGCGGTTTGGTCGCTCCGAGCTGCTGGATGTGAAGCAGGCCTCCGCATGGGCTGCCGCGCGCCCGACGAATGTCGTGAGCGCGTCAGCATCCACGCGGCTGTGCGCGCCCACGTTCAAGCCGGCACCGCACCGGTTTTCTAATGACGGGACCGGTGCCGTATCAAGCGTCGGCTGTACCGCCGCTGCGGTCAGGAGGTCGTCGCGCGTGGCATTCTCGGATCAGACAATGTGGAAGTTCGACGCCTTCAAGGACGATGGGGCAACGCCCTGGAGGTCGAGCAGTCCTTGGCCGTTGAGCATAAGTGCGCTACCGCCTTGGCCGTCGGGCTGAAGCGCTCCAGCGGCGGCGGCCGCGGTCGTGAAACCCAGACCGGATGCAAGGTCGATCACGCCGTTCGTCGCCGAGAAGTTCATGAGGTCAATCTGACCACCGGCCGAACCGACGTTCAGTGTCAGATTGTCGTTACCGCTCGACGAATCGGTGATCGTGTCAGTGCCACCGTTGATGAAGACAGCGTTGCCTGTGCCTTGCAGCACCAGTGATGAGTTGCTGTTGTTGAGTTGGAACGTGTTGGCGCTGTCACCCGCTGCGGTTGTGATCGTGTCCGTGCCAGTGCCGACGCTGATCGTGTCGTTCTGGCTGCCCGCCGCGAGCGACACCTCAAAGTTGCCATTGCCAAGCGCAAAGGTCTGATTGGTGCCCGACAGCGCCGGATCAACGGCCGAGGACTGCGCACCGAAATACTGCGCCCAGGCTGCGGCCTCCTGTGGCTTGCCATCCGACGCGTAGGAGAACTCATAGTTTCCGCCGCCATTGCTGTCCCAGAGATTGACGAAATCGATCGACTCCCCGTTGCCCTCCGCGGCGGTGAGCTGCTGCGATAGCCATTGCGGGAAGGCGGCATCGTCTGTGACGTCCGTGCCGGCGTTCGAATTGCCGGCGCCGGTTTCCGGGATCGCAAACGGCTTGCCCTGCTGCTCGGCGAACTGAATCAGGCTGGTCAGGCTCTGGCTGTGCCCGTCGCTGCTGTCCTCCGACCATTCCGTCGCCGCAGGGAACGACCAGTAGTGCTCGCGGTTGATCGGATCGGAGATGAACTGCGCGACGCTCGTGTCTTCGCCGCCGGTGTCCCAGTCGTGATACAGCGGCTGCC
>JASHQG010000198.1 GCA_030037665.1 Acetobacteraceae bacterium | reverse complement strand
TGGAAGCGCGCCGATGTTCGGCCCCTACTGGTCTGCCTGCAGCGCATCCCAGCTTGGCGTCAGCACATCCGGCTGGAATTCATGTCCGTAGAAATCTTCGGAGTAATATTCCGATTGCCGTGTTGCCGGCCGCGAGCCCCAGCCATATTCGATCAGCCAGCCCGACGGATTGAGGAAGTAGAAGGTATATTGGTGGTCGTTGGAGTGCTTGCCCGGCATGATGCCGATCGGGATCTTGCGGCCGCGAACAAGCTCGTACGTATAGGCGAAGTCGTCGAAGCTCTCCGCCTCGATCATCACATGATTGAGCCGCTTGCGGCCGCCGAGACCGAAGGCGACCGTGTGGTCGCGGTCGTTGCAGTGGAAGAACATCGCTTCTATCGGCTTGCCGTCAGGCGTCGGGATGCGGTACTCGATGCCTCCGGTCATCCCAAGCAGGCGATAGAACTTGTAGGTCTTGTCGAGGTCGTAGTTGCGCAGGATGCAGTGCCCGAGCCCGCCGGAACCGGTCAGGAACTTGCCATACATGCGCCGCCCCGGATAGAACGGCTTGCTGTACTGCACATGCGGTCCATGGAAGATCTCGATGGGATTGCCGTTCGGGTCGTCGAGCCGCATCAGCTGCAGGACATGACGATCATCCGATTCCAGGCGGGAGCAGATCCGCACCGCGAGGTTGGCGTCCCGGAGCTTTGCGGCCATGGCTTCAAACGCCTCCGCGTCCGATACGCGCAACCCGAGTGCCAGGAGATCGTCGGATCCATCCTCGTCGAGGATGAAACGATGATGCCAGAAATCCATCCGCAAATAGCGGCGCCGCGGCTCGCCCTCGTCGACGACTTCGAGGCCCAAAATCTCCGCAGCAAATTCCTGCCACTTGGCAAGACTGCTGACGCCAAGGGCGATATAGCCGAGTTCGGTGACTTCGGTCATGTCAGGTCCCTTCCCAAGGTTGCTGTTGCGCGCGCCGCCGCTCCACTCGCGAGATAGGCACCCTGCAGGATCTCAGGATTTTCGCGAAGCGCCTGCGGCGAGCCGGAAAAGCCAAGCCGTCCGCGTTCGAGGACATGCACCTCGCTTGCGAGCGACAAAGCGAGCGTGGTGAATTGCTCGATCAGCAGGATTCCGACACCGCGCTGCACAATCCGCCGCAACGTTTGCCCAAGCCGCACCACGACCACCGGAGCGAGACCAAAGGACAGCTCGTCGATCAGCAGAATGCGCGGACGCGCAATCAGCGCTTGCGCGATGCAGACCATCTGCTTCTGTCCACCGGAGAGGTTTTGCGCAGCCACACTCAGCCGTGCCGTCAGCTCGGGAAACATTTGCAGCGTGGACGCGATCTCCGCCTCCAACTCGGACGAGCGCAGCATCGAGCCGGCTGCCCGGAGATTGTCGCGCACTGACAGCGGATCGAGCACCGGATGACCTTCCGGGACCACGCCAACACCGCGCCGGCGGATCACCTCCGGCGGCAGGCCGCGCAGCGAGCGGCCGTCCAGCTCGATGCTGCCATCACTCACCGGCAGGTCGCCTGCGATCGCCATCACCAGCGAGGATTTCCCAGCACCGTTCGCGCCGAGCAGACCGACGATCTCGCCATCCTTAATGCCAAGCGAAACGTCCTGCAGGACGGCTCGCCCGGCGCGCTGCACGGAAAGGTTTCGAATGCTCAGCATGCGGCGCCGGGCTCCCCAAGATAGGCCTGGCGGACGGTGGGGTCGGCCAACACAGTGCGCGTCGGGCCGAGAGCCACCCGCTTGCCGAAGTCCAGAACCAGGGTCTCCTCGCAGAGCGCAGCGATCAGGTCAGCATCATGGTCGATCAGGATAAGCTGGGCGCCGCTGGCGCTCGGGATTCGCAGCAGCAGTGCACGTAGACGCTCGGTCTCGGCCTCGTTCAGTCCGGCGGCGGGCTCGTCCATCAGAATTAGCTTAGGTGCGCCGATCAGAGTCTTTGCGATCTCCACCATCCGCCGGTCGAACAAGTTGAGCCGCCGCCCGGGCCAGCTGGCGCGCTCGCCGAGGCCGGTGAGGGCAAGCGCACCGTCGACTTCCGTCCTACGGCGGGCGCGATCGAGCGGAATGTGGTCGGCGATCGCCATGATGTTCTCGTACGTAGTCAAATCGTCCACCACCTGTTCCTGCTGGAACGTCCGACGCAATCCCGCGCGCATCCGCTGCACAGGCGAGAGATGCGTCAGGTCAAGCTCGTCCAGCCAGACTCGTCCCTGCGCCGGATGCACAAATCCCGACAGAACGTTAAGCAGCGTCGTCTTCCCCGCCCCATTGGGACCGATCAGGCCGCAGATCGGCGCGTGCAGTTCCGCGTCCAGCCCATCGAGTGGGCGCACTCCGCCGAAGACGACGGTCACGTGCTCGACGCGGATCATCGCTGCGGCCTCCGCGCGCGCAGTCTCTCGGCGAGTTGGCTGAGCTGGCCGGAGATGCCAGCTGGCGCGGTGATCAGCGCATGGATCAGCCCTGCGCCGAACAGCAGCGTGGCGATGTAGCCGTTGACACCGTAATCATTCAGCAAAGCCTGCGGCGCCCGGAACAGCAGTCCGGCCAGAAGCGCCCCGCGCCAGTCGGCAACGCCGCCGATCACCGTCACCGCAAAGATCATGATGGAATCCGAAGTGCTGAACGCACCGGCATCGAGCCCACCAAACGCGCCAGCGAGCAATCCGCCAGAGATACCTGCAAGGAACCCAGCCAGCGCGAAGGCCCACGTTTTGTAGAGGAACAAGTTCACGCCGGAAGCAACCGCCATCTCCTCGCTTTTGCTGATGAGCGCCCAGGCACGCCCCGGCTTAGAGCGCCGATGCCAGTCGAGCAGCGCAAGTCCGAGCAGCAACACCACTGCTGTGTACAGAAAATACGCTACATCATGTGTGGCGAACCAGGGCCGTTGCATGTCGATGCGCGGCTTGTCGCCCATGTAGCCGAAGAATCCTGTGCCGCCGTTTGGAAAGCTCCAGTTGGTGATCACCACCTGAAAAGCACCAGCCAGCATGAGGGTCGTCAGCGCGAGATAAAGTCCGCGCATCCGTAACGCCGGAAGGCCCCATAACACGCCGATGATGCAAGCGCCGAACCCGCCAGCGAGCAGGCTGATCTCGAACGGAGGATGGAACGCGTGATAGAGCCGCAGCGTGATCCAGCCGCCGATGCCGACCAACGCATATTGGCAGAGCGAAACTAGGCCAAGCCGCCCGTACAGCAAGCCAACGCCCGCCGCGGTGAGGGCGTTTGCGAACGCAGCCGTGAAGATCGACAGCCAGTACCCGCCGGCGCCGAGGGCGATGCAAGCACTCAGCACAGCGAGCACGGCGGCCATTGACGTGAATTGACGGACATCGTCGCGATGTTTCCGCACCGGGCCGCCGGCAGCCGGCCCGACAAGGCGCTGCGGGACGTTCACTCGTGCAAGGCCGCGGCGCGGCCTCCCCCAGCCAGCGTGATAAACAGCAGCGCCAGCACGAACGGCGCCGCGCTTCGATACATTCCCACCACCGGCACGACGGTGAGAATCGATTCAATCATACCCATCGCTAGGCCGCCGAGGGCAGTGCCGACCAGCGATTGCAATCGGCCGATGACAGCCGCCGCCATGGCTGGAATCACTAGGAACGTCAGATATGTCGCGTTGAGCGTGACCAGATCAGCCAGCAATAACCCCGCCACGCCGGCGAGCAAGCCCGAGATGAGCCACGCCATCGCGTCAACACTGACGACGCGAATGCCGATCAGACTGCTGATATGCCGGTCGGCAGCCAGTGCCCGCATCCAAAGACCCAGTCTGGTACCAACGAGCAGCGAGGCGATGGCGCCGACGACGACGAATGCAAGCCCGAGCGCGAGCAGATGGCTATAGGTGACGCGTACCCCGAACAAGCGGATCGCCATGTGGTCGGTTGGCAGCGTCAGACGGCGTGGGATCGTCGCGCTCCAGATCAGCCCGACGCATCCGAGTATGAACAGCGCAAACCCGAGCGTTGCAACCGCGCGGACGACACGACCGCGGTGACGCAAATGCGGCGCGACAAAACGGCCGTAAGCGAAGGAAAGGACCGTGGACACCGCAATGCCGGCGAGCCAACCTATCGCCGGAGACGTGCCGTGGCTCTGCAATGACCAGGCACAATACGCACCAATCGCGCCCAGAGCCCCGAATGCAAAGTTCAGGGTACCCGACGAGCGGTAAAGCACAACAAGGCCAACGCCGGAGAGTGCATAGACCGAACCGATGCCGATGCCAGCGGCAACGAAGGGAAGAACGTTCATCAGGCTCGTTCCTCGGAAGGCAGCGGGCAGCCAGCTGCCCGCCGCTTGGTTCGTCGGTTTGCTAGTTCCGGGCTGACTTTTCCGCGCCGAGGATGTCCTCCAGCTCTGGATCGTCAATGTTGAAGCAGCTGCTGGCTGGCTTCCAGTCGCCATCGTGGGCGACCGCAACCATGCCCACATGGTTGGCATTATGCCGCGAGCCGTTACCGAAATACCAGGGACCACACATCATGTCGGAATGGAAATCGTGTACGGCCCGCAACGCGTTTGCGACGGACGTCCGGTCAATCTTGTTGGGGTCAAGTTTCAGCATCGCTGCGGTGGCGATCTTCGCCGCCAGGTAGCCGCCCTGGCTGAAGGTATCGCGGGGATCGCTGGGCGATCCGTATTTGTCCATGATCGCGAGCCAGTTCTGGTTGTCTGCCCCGGTGCCGTCGAGTGGCGTGAACTCGAGGTCAGTCCAGAACCGGTTGTTCCAATAGTCGCCGATTGCCTTCGGCAACCCGACGACATAGCCCGAGGCCAACGACATGAATTTGATCTTCTCGCCCAGATCCTGGTCCTCGGCCGCCGATAGAGCCTGCATGATGCCGCCCTTGGTGAAGCAGAGCAGGATCGCATCAGGGTGCCACTCAGCCGCCTGCAGCAGCGCTGACGTATAGTCTGACGAGCTTGGGTCAATCATGTAGGTTTTCACTTCCACCCCATGCAACCTGCCCCATGCCTCAAATCCACCGCACAGCCATTCGCGCGAGCCGGGCAGGTTCCACCCGACGCACGCCATCTTCTTAACCCCGAGATGCTCCGCCGCGAAGCGTTCCATCCCGACTCCGCTGAGGCGCGGGCCTTCGTTGATCGGCGCGATGTTCTTCGAGGTGAAGCATTCATGAACCACCCCGATATCGATGACGACCACGTTTTCGCGGTTATAAAGAGGGGCGTTGGCGCCGCATTCGATGATGCTGTTGCTGCCGATCATGGCGACCACATTGTCGTCTTTGACCAACTTGATCGCGACCGACGCGGCGGTTTCGGGGCGCCACTGGTCATCGGCCGTCAGGTAGTCGACCGGTCTGCCGTTGATACCGCCGTTCTGATTAACGCATTTGAAATAGGCGACGGCGGCCTTGGCCGAGGAACTGAAATCGTCGGGGCCGGTCACCCCATTGATCGAGCCGATCGGGATCGGCGTTCCGCTAGCAACTTTGCCGTTGTTGAGACCACACACCAGCGCCGCGGCGCGTGCGGACTGCCCCGCCAGGAGGCCGCCGATGAGCATTACCGCACACAGCAGGTTCGAGGCTATTCTATTCATGACGTTCTCCCGAGCGGTTGCTTGTTATGTTTCCATTCTGCCGCGATGGGTAGTTCAATCGCCAGCTTATCGAATTGAACGTCTTCGCACAGGAATCGGTCAACCAGAGCTGACGCGCGTGTCCGGTCGGCGACCAGCAGCGTTGCCGCGACGTTTCGGCTGGCGGAGCCGAGATAGAACCGCTCGTATTGTTCGTTACGGCTGCCGAGTGCGCTGGCAGCGAAGTCCCAGCCCAGTCGGAACACCCGCGCGCGCTGCTCGGCACCGACCTCGCCCGCGCCGCGCAGATATTTGTCCAGCAGCGGCCCCAGATTTGGATCGCGCAGCTCTGACAGGGTCGGAGCGGTGAAATGGTTGTGCGAGCCGATCAAGCGGATGATTTCGTTCACCCGCGGCATCCAGATCGGCATCATCGCACGCAACACGGCCAGCGGCGGATGACTTGGGAACCAGACGCCGTTGCCGTATTCGTACGCGCCGTCCTCGGCGGCCTTGATTGCGGTGCGGGTCAGCTCCGCATAGCAGAAGATTTCGCCCAGCATCTGCTGGACCTGCAGATTGACCGTCGCGTTGATCGCCTCCGCCATTCGCGTCGCGAGGCCCCAGGCGAACTCCAGCTTGGTCTGCGCCCGGATCATCGTCTGCTGCATGATGTTTGGCCACCAGCCGGTCATCATCACAGCGTTGTAAACATCGAGATTGGCGTTGATGAAGATGCGGTCGCGCGGCACCTCGACATCATCGAAGATAACGAACGCGTCCTGCTCGTCGAACCGGCTTGATAACGGCTTGTCGAAGAGGTTGGCATTCGCCGCGGCGCTGTCGCGGCAGATGAACTTGAGGCCCGGCGTCGTCATGGGAATGCAGAACGAAAGTGCGTGCGCGTCGGTCGCATTCGGCATCGGATGACCCGGATAGATGGCAATCTCGTCCGAGAACGGAGCGAGGGTCGCGAGGATCCGCGAGCCGCGGACGACAATGCCATGCTCGGTGTTCTCCACCTTGTGGAGCTGCACCTCGTCGAATCCGCTCGGTGCGTCGCCCTTCGCTTTGTCGGTCGTCGTGTGAACGATCGTGTGGGTCAGGCTGATATCGTCCCGAGCCAGGACCTTCTGGTAGCGTACAAGATTCTCCGCGCCGTGCTCATTGCGATTGATCGCCCACTCATCCCAGCGCCCGGCAAAGCCGGCGTAGGTGACGTTCATATAGTCGGGCGTCCGGCCCATCAGACCGACCGAGAATTCCGCCGTTCGCTCCAGTGCCTTATGGCGCCGCAGAAGATCGTCGCGCGAACGGGGGACCATATGGCTGACGTTGATCGGTTCGCCCGTCTCCGGGTCCGGCATCAGGCAGGTCGCTGGCTCGCGGTGCTGCAAATCGAACACTTCCGCAAGGGCGTGGGCCGCCCCGCTAAAGGCAGGATGGTCCGCAATGTCGCGCACCCGCTCGCCGTTGACCCAAATCTCGCGCGGCTCCCTCAGGCCCTGAAGGAACTGCGCTCCCGTCCGCGCCGGCATTTCGTTTCCTCCGTGTTTGATTGCGTCCGCGTCTCGTCAGGATGCTGCCGACACCCGGGCGCCTCGTTTCATTCCTCAATAGCCAGCCTCCGCTCATCCACCGCCATCGGGAAAAGGCTGGCAAGCAGGGTCCTTCACGGCGACATCGATCATGGTGCCGCTTCCTCCATATTTTCTTACGAGCACGATGCCCGGCGTCGTTTTCGGCTCCGCCCACGCTAGGCGTTTTGCCGCCCGACAGATAGGGCCAATAGCAAGATGCGGGTAGCAAGATCGGTGCTAAGCGCCACGGCGTGCTTTGGCTTGGCCGATCATCCGTGTTGCTGGACGCTCCGCGGCTACGCGAGCGGATTTGCTGCCGGGCTGTACGATGTCGGGGTTGTTTTCCGTGAGGTCCAATGCGGGGCCACCGGCGCGCCCTCCTGCCCGGCGCGATTTGCCGCGGCGCCCCGATCCTCGGTTTCGACGGATGACGATGGCCGAAAATGGCCAGACGGATGAGTGCCATCATGCCAGAGTCAGACGACGGTGGTTCAGGAGGTGGCAGATGGCATCCGTATACCGGGACGTTGTGATTGCAGTTTCTGCAGAACGCATTTGGAGCGTCATCCGAGACGTCGGTGCAGTGCACACCCGGATGGCACCAGGTTTCGTCGCGGATGTCCGCACGGAAGGCGACGTCCGCATCGTTACATTTATCAATGGCCGTGTGGTCCCGGAACGCATTATTGGAATCGACGATGCAAACCGGCGACTAGCCTACGCTTCGTTCGGTGTTCCGGAACGCCAACATCACAATGCGTCATTCCAGGTCTTTGAAGAAAGGCCAGACGCAACTCGGTTGGTCTGGATCACCGACGTGCTACCGGATACGCTCAGCGACACCTTCATCCAAAACATGGAAAAGGGCTTGGCGGTCGTGAAGGAGCATCTCGAGCGAGGGGAATAGGCGACAGGATGTCGCGCTGGGGAGAACCACCGGAACCTCGGGAGACGTCGCCGCCGTTAGATCTCCGCTTGAAGGAGGTCGAAGAGATCGTGTGCGGCGTGGATGTGGGGTAGGGCGGCTTTCGGGTAGCGACAGGCCGTGTGTCGCTCGTGCGAGATTTGCGCGAGGCGCATGAGGAAGTCCCCGATGGCGGCGATCGTAGTGCTCGATTCGGGGGCCGGCGCGGCTTGACCAATGACGGAGGGCGCAGGGATATTTCGCTGCGAGCTGCCGATCGAGGGGCGTCCCCACCTCCTCGCGTTCAGCTGCGTAAAGCCTGCAACGCCGCTTGTGCCTGTCTGCGGCGCTCTTGTCTTACCTGTGCATCAGTGATCGCAGCCCAAGCGTCCCTTTGTTCTTCATCACTGGCGCCGAGCGGCGCGTGAATGGCGCGCGCAACGCGTTCGATATCCGAGTCACGGGTGAATTGTTGCATGATTCGCTCAAACCACGCGAGCCGATACGCGAGAAGACCCACGGCCACTAGGCCTAAACCTACAAGGGTGGCGCTAGCAATAGTTGCAAGGCTCTGATTGTCCGACTTCTCGAGTATCCGCATAACGCACCTCCTCGAAGCGACTGTGTTGGCATCAGGACACCCCCCTCGCTTTCGCTTAGCGTCGAAGCCCACAATGCGACTATATTATGACCTGTCGCAATTGTGACCACCATGGTTCTGTCCAACCCCACTCGGCGCAACCGACAACCACCGGCGCGCCGCCTGGGTGGCCAGGGTCGGACACCGGTGATAACGCCACACAGAGAGTAGCGTGATTGGAACGCGGACAACGTGATCGGCCGGCAGCGGGCCGCCTGGCCGCCGTTCCTCGTAGCAGTGCGAATCGCACGACCGGCGCCGCCGGACCCAACATTCTGGCACCAACTCTCCATCACACACGTGGCTGTCACGGCCGTCGGATTTACGCCAAGCGCCTGGGCATTGTTAACTAGCTGGGAGCGTCACGGCTGCTGCAACATTGTGTTTGGAGCATCGCTGCTACCAACGGCGCCGCCCCCACTCCCTTCGCCGGCCCCCGTGCCGGTCCCGGTGCTGTCGCCCGTCCCATCACTCCCGCCGATGGGATTCGTCGTGCCGCCCGGAGGCGTGAAATTAGGCATCCCAATCTCGCCGACCTGCGGAACAACCTCGTGCGGCAGCCCGCTGCTCGTAATCGAGGTCTGCGTGGCAACTCGATCGGCACACACGAACGCGATCAGTAATCCGCGATACCGAACTCTGCAGCGTGACCTCGCTTCGTATTGTTCAGCTCGACACGGATGCCCGGCCCCACCTGCCGAACTGCGCTGCTACGGCGGCCCAGGCATTACGCTACACCCGAAGATATTCGGGTCCCTTGACGGCATTTGCCCAGGCGTAAAGTGCGGCATTCGCGCTCTGCCAGTTCGGCAGGTCCTGCATTTGCTGATACCAGCGCTGCACGTGCGGCCAGGCAGCGAAGTCGCAGCCCGTCAACTCGCCGAGCGAGAGGACGCCCGACGAGAAATAGTCCGCGATCGTCATGCGGTCGCCGCACAGCCACGGATTTTGCCCACCCAGATAGTGGTCGTTCATGACGCCGAGGAATTTCCTGGCGCCGTCCTGGCCCGCAGCGAGCACCAGCGACTGGGTCGTCGGATCTGGCCATTTCAGATGCGCAAGCACCTGGGGGTAGCAGAAGCCATAGCCGAACGTTCGGTACAAACCGGTGTTGACCCAGTCCATGGCCGAGTTCACCCGTGCCCGCGCCTGCAGCGCCTTCGGATAGGCCGGAGATTCAACGACGTCTGCCAAGTACTTCAGGATCGCCGACGACTCAGTCAGGCGGAACGAGCCGTCCTCGAGAACCGGCACAGCGTTGTTGGGGTTGATTGCCGCAAAGGCGGTCTTGAAGTGCTCTCCCGCCAGGAGATCGACCACACGTTGCTCCACGTCAATGTCGTGGTCCGCGATGAACATCGCGATCGGTCGGCAGATCGGTGATCCCGGGTAGGTGTAAAGGATCATAACCACCTCGTTGAAAAGAGTGACTTCCTTGCGGACGAGGGCGGGCGGCGCGGCATTTTCCCCTGCCGCACGATCCTATCGAAAAGCCTTGCGCCTTTCAATGGCAACTCCCACCAACCGCTTTCGCCCCTTGGCCGAAAAGCAAATTTCAGGCGGCACAAGATTATCTGGGCCGATGGGAAGCGGCTATCGATCGTGCAGTCGGCGGAGCGCATCCATGCCGAGCGTTCGGACAGGCCCCGCGAGCTGATCGACTTTCACCTGTGCAGTTGGCTCGAGCATTGCGTGCCGGGCGGCAGTTGGCACAAAATGTTGTAGCGCGACAAACAGGATGCGTTCTCACGTTGATTGTCGGTGAACACAAAATGTCGCTCGACAGAGACTACTGGCGGCAAATCCAGCCCATTCTTTGAACTGCCTGTCGCTGAGTGTGCCTCGGTTCCGCTTTCACATATAGTGCGATATTTTCGGGAAACTGGGGTCGTCACCGCTCGTCGTCGTGAGCCGCCACGTGGGCTCACTCGGCAGCTGGCACAGAACTTATCGGTTCGGGATGGGCTGCTGACCAAAGCTCGTGCCGGTTTCTGCTCTCGATGGGAGAAGGGCGTGGAAGCCGGGGCGATTACTGTCTCGGTTTGATGCATTTAGTCCAACACTTTCCTGCCACAGCGAAACGTTTCGGCGAACGGACCGATCTGTGCCGTCCGTTGCTGTTACGTAGCATTTTTCGGATCGAAATCGATTTCTGTCATGCCTCCGAGCGGCCCTCGGCGACGCGCGCCAGCCAGCGGGTACATTCGCGAATGGCTGGTGCGCGGCCAGGTCGATCTCGCCCGTTGGCACGACCCGCTGCCGCAGCGCGGATTCGAAACCGTGCCTCTGGTGCAGGAGCCTGTGATTGTGTTCGGCCGGAAAGGAAGCTTCCCGCCTGGCAGCCGCGCGGTCCGCACGGAAGATCTCGCGAAGCTCCCGCTGATCTTGCCGAGCCGCCCCCATGCATCGCGCAGACTGCTCGACGGTTGGATGGCGGAGCGTCTGCTGGCGGTAAATCTCTGCATGGAAGTCGACGATCCGTCGATCATCCGCGCCCTGCTGCGGGTCGGGTACGGTTTCAGCATCCTGAGCAATGGCTCGTTCGATACGGAACTCCGCTGCGGCGAACTGGAGGCGCGCCCGTTGCGGCCTGCAGCGAGTTGGCAGCTCGCCCTGGTGCTTCCGGTGCATGGCGTGCACCCGCCGGCCGTAACGGCGCTGGCAAACGCGATTGTTGACGCTGCGCGGGAACTGACGGCGTCTGATGCGTGGCCGTCGGTCGGACCCAGACGGTAGCGGCCGATCGGGCAGCGAGGCATGCGACCGCGAATCTCATTTGCTCGTAATGCATCATCCACCCTGGCACTGGCACCCCTACTCCCATCGCCGGGGGCTCCACCTGGCGGTGCCTTGCCTCAGTGTTGCGCTCACCTTGGCCCGGACGCGATCCTCTCCCGCACAGGCGCCAGCTGTTCCAACGGTCGACTGTTTTATCCTTGCTCGACCTGACGGCCCGCGCGCTCCTCGCGCGTCGCCCATGCAACGGACCGTGCCTGCACGTCGCCCTGCACCATCCGCCGCGCGAGCTGGGTTGTGCCGTGCGCCGTGTCCGGCGCGACGAGCACTTTCGCGATCTCGCGCTGCCAGGTCAGCGCGACGTAGCTCGCCGGCGCCCGTCGGTGGCCCTCGGGCAGGTGCGCCGGGATGTCACCTGCTCAGCTCTCGCGCCGGCGGCGTTATCCAGATTGGAATCAAGCCGCGTGGCAGACGTCTTCGTTCTCGCCTCACTTGACGAGGGTCGTTCTACCGTGGCGCCAAGTCCGCCGGATCGCAGTCACTCGATCCCGACATGGGACACCTCGTGGGCAAGAACGGCCCCGTTGGGTACAGAAATAGCCTCCCGCGCCCGCATCCCTGTACCCAGCGCGAAGGGATTGACCGTCTGCTTCTACCCGCGGCCCGACTGGAAGGGATCAACATGCACCGTCATCATCCGGCAACCGGAGGACCGGAAACGAAGCACCCCGAGTCGCCGCCTCGATTACGAGTCCAACAAGTCCCAAAACGGCGGCTAGTTGTTGCTTCGTCGTACATAAGACGTCCTTTCGCCCGACCTTCTGTGTGGGGCCTGTCGGCTTAAAATTGGTGGTTCGATAGTCGCGTCTCAGCCATCCACAAAGCGCGGGTAGGCCCATCCCATTTCTCGGGATGGACGGAGCCAGTCTGTTGATAACTCAATGTTTTTCTGCGTCGTACGAAGGCATCACGCAAACGCACGGTTCCTACAAGGAACCGTACCCAGATAAAAAGAAATATTGGTCAATGGGTCAGCCTGGTGCCCAGGGGCGGAATCGAACCACCGACACTGCGATTTTCAGTCGCATGCTCTACCAACTGAGCTACCTGGGCATGCTGGGACAGCCATCAGAGGCCGCAGGCCATACAGGATGCGCCACCCCCGATCAAGCTGCGTCGGGCGGCGGCTGCGGTTCCTCGTCGCGGTCCGATCGTGAGCCTGGAATGCGGTAATGCCCGATCAGCCAGCGGCCGAGGTCCACGTCGGCGCAGTGCGGGCTGCAGAACGGCCGCGTCTCCGGCGCCGCGGCCTTGCCGCAGATTGGGCATCTTGTGGTCGCAGGTCCTTGGCTCATGCCGCCTCCAACGCCCAGCCCGTCGCCGAAAACGACGGGTCCACGCGCAGGATCAAGGCACGGCCTGTCCGTCGTGCAAGGTCCCGCCGTGCGACCAGGTCTTCTTCGAGCGCCCGCGCCACCACCGGAGACGCGCGCAGCGCCGGGATGCGCGCCGGATTTGCAGCGACCTCCGCAGCGATCCGCCGTAACGCCGCGAGACCGGCGGCATGCGGACCGGCCAACAGTTCGTGCAGCGGCGGATGCACGCGCGGACGCACGATCTCCGCCAGACCCAACGCGGTGAAGCCAAGGAACCGGGGTTCCAGCGGGTCGCTCGCGAGCGCGTCGGCCATCGCCGGCCCCAGCGCAACCCGACGCCGGGCGGGCAGCCCCGCCAAATCGACCAGGATCGCGCCAGACAGGTTGCGCAGGCGGATCTGGCGGGCGAGTTCCGGCAAGACGGCGCGGTTCATCGAGAGATGGTGGCTGGCCTTGCTGCGATCTGCCACCACCGCACTGCCAACGTCGACGTCGATAGCCGTCAGCGCTGGCGTCGGGTGGATGCGAACACGGACACCGTTCGGAAGCACCACATCAGGGTTCGTCAGTGCCTCGATCTGAGCCTCGAGGGCGTCGTCGAAGATGTGGGGAACGATCAGCCACGCCTCTCTCGCCTTGAGGGAGGGGAACGGTGCGGCGGATTGGCGCGGGATGTGATGCGACCCAAGGATCCCCTCAGCGCAACCTTGATCCGCTTCCCGGTCCAAATCCTCACGGCGACAGAACGTCGGGTCATCCGTCTCGATCGATGAGTCCGGATAACGTCCCGCCAGTTCGGCCAGAGGCCCCGGACCGCGCCGCACCAGCCTGACCGCGCCAAGTCCGGTGAGCGCCGCCTCGGCGGGTGTCAGCCGAGCAGTCAGACGCGGCCCTTTGCCGCCCTGCGCTGCCCGCGTCACCCGCACGCCGAGGAGCGTGCCTTCGGTGACCTCTTTGCCCCCCTCGCTGTCAGGCAGAAACCCGTCCGTCCCGATCAGTGCCACGAACGCTCCGGCGAGCGCCGGCATCCGCCGGGTGATGCGACCGCGGTAGAGATCGCCCACACCGTCCGGCGCGCCCGGCCGCCACAGCGCGTAGTCCGACAGCTCATTGCCCCGGACCACCGCGAACCGCATTTCACCGGGGCTGCTGGACACCAGAATGCGCGTACTCATGGCCGCAGCCATCCGCTGCCACGCAGCAACTGAGCGGTCTCGAACAGCGGCAGGCCGACGACGTTCGAATGGCTGCCAGAAAGGTTGCGGATGAACGCGGCAGCAAGGCCCTGGATGGCGTAGCCGCCCGCCTTGCCCTGCCATTCCCCGCTTGCAACGTAGGCATCGATCTGCTGCGACGTCAGGCGGGCGAAGGCGACAATGCTGACGGCTATCCTTTCGGTGCAGCGGCCCGCAGTGGACCGCAGCACGACCGCGGTGAACACGCGATGCCGGCGCCCGGACAAGAGGCTCAGGCACGCATGCGCGTCTTTCTCATTCTCGGCCTTGGGGAGGATCCGCCTGCCGGCCGCGACCACCGTGTCGGCCGCCAGGACGAGGCAGCCTGGGGCGTCCACAGCTGCGGCCTTCGCACGCGCCAACCGCAATGCACAGAGGCGCGGCTGTTCTTCCGGCAGCGGCGTTTCGTCGACATCAGTGGAAACGATGCGGTCTGGAATGATACCGATCTGTGCCAGCAGATCCCGCCGGCGCGGGCTGGCCGAGGCTAGGACAAGCGGCGGGCGGTCCATGCCGACTCGGCCCACGCGGGGCGGACTACTTGAACCGGAAGGTGATGCGGCCCTTGGTCAGGTCGTAGGGCGTCATTTCGACGTTAACCCGGTCGCCTGCCAGCACGCGAATGCGGTTTTTGCGCATCTTGCCGCTGGTATGCGCCAGGATGCTGTGCTCGTTGTCGAGCTTCACGCGGAACATAGCGTTGGGCAGCAGCTCCATCACGGTTCCGCTGAATTCGATCATGTCCTCTTTGGGCATCAGGCCTCATGCACTTGTTGGGATCGCGGCGAACATGAGGGGCGGACGCCGGAAGGTCAAGGCAACCGTATAGCGACACTGCGCGCGTGCGCCTCCAGGCCCTCGGCTTGCGCCAGTGCCACCGCGGCGGGGCCGACACGTGCCAATGCCGTCGCGTCCGCCGCGACGAATGTTGTGCGCTTGAGGAAATCGAATACGGATAGTCCGGAAGCAAATCGCGCAGTACGGCCGGTCGGCAGCACGTGATTCGGGCCGGCCACGTAATCACCCAGCGCTTCGGGCGCGTAAGCACCTAGGAACACCGCACCGGCATGCCGCACCTCGCGGAACATGGCTTCAGCGTCCGGCACCATGAGCTGCAGGTGTTCCGGCGCGAGCTTGTTCGCGAGCGCTATCGCCTCGTTCCAATGTCGCACAACAATGATCGCGCCATGCGTTCGCCAGCTCGCCCCGGCGATGGAAGACCGCGCCAGGGATGGCAGCTCGGCGTCGACGGCCGCGGCAACCGCATCGGCGAACGCCGCGTCGTCGGTGATCAGGATCGCCTGCGCTGCCTCGTCGTGCTCTGACTGCGCCAGCAGATCGAGCGCGACGCAGCGCGAATCGTTGGAAGCATCAGCGAGGATCACGACCTCCGAGGGGCCGGCAATCGAGTCGATGCCGACGTGACCGAATACCTGGCGCTTCGCTTCGGCAACATAGGCGTTGCCGGGGCCGACCACGCGGTCAACGGGTGCGATGCTGGCGGTACCATAGGCGAATGCCGCCACAGCCTGTGCGCCGCCGATGCGATAAATCTCGGAAACGCCGCCGCGACGAGCCGCGGCCAGCACCAGCGGGTTCAGCACGCCGTCGGGCGCCGGCACGCACATGGCGATGCGCGCAACGCCCGCGACGCGCGCCGGGATGGCGTTCATCAGCACCGATGATGGATATGCCGCCTTCCCGCCCGGCACATAGAGCCCGACCGCGTCGAGCGGCAGCCAGCGCATGCCGAGCGTCAGCCCGGCGGCATCAGTGCGGCGCAGATCGACGGGAAGCTGTGCACGATGGAACGCCTCGATGCGGGTCGCCGCAACGTCGAGCGCCGCGGCCAGTTCGTTCGCAATGCTGGCAACCGCTGCGTCAATCTCGGACGAGGAAACACGCAGATGATCAGCCGTCACGTGCAGGCGGTCGAAGCGGGCCGTGTATTCCAGCAACGCGGCGTCACCGCGCGTTCGAACCTCCGCGATGATGGCAGCGACGGATTGCCCGACGTCCTGGGTGGTTTCGCGCGCCTGGGAAAGCAGAGCTGCGAACGTGGCTTGGAAATCCGGGGAAGCGGTGGCGAGGCGGAGCATGCGGTCATCCGGTGGCGGTGGGTGCGACAGTGCAAGCGGCGTTTTGCTCTGCCGCAGCGCTTGCCGCAATGACGTGGGCTGAGAGGGCGGAGTTCCCAGCGCTGATCGGAAGGCTCCTTCCGCCCCTTCGGGATGGGCCAGGGTCGAGCGGCGGGAACAAGCCCGCGCGCGCTACCCTCCTCCCACCATGAGAGATGGCAAGCTCCCCGCCGCCGCGAAACCCCTCTCAGCGGCCCCGCTTGGCCAGCGCATCGAACTCTTTCAGGACCTTCACCAGGCCTTCCATCTGCCGCAACGGAATCATGTTCGGTCCGTCGCTC
>JASHQG010000197.1 GCA_030037665.1 Acetobacteraceae bacterium | reverse complement strand
CGGATGGTCCCGCCACTCGAACCAGTTCTCCAGATTGAGCGAGGCCAGGCAGCATACCGCAGTGCGCTCCTGTCCATGATGATCCGGCCCGGTTGGCAGCGTGATCTCGCTGCACAGGTTGGACGTCTTCACTTCCAACCCCGCCAATTTGTGATGCACCGGCTGTGCGCGGCTGACGTGGTCAGAGAAGACCAGATAGGGTTCACCGGTCTCGATGCGCGACGTCAGAACGCGGATCCACAGGCTGCGCGCCGAGACCGATCGCACCACCGAACCATCCTTCGGCGAGGTAAGCGCCCATAGTTCGTCCGCCTCCACCGCACGCATGAACGCATCCGGCACCAGAATGCCATGGTGCAGGTTCAGCGCCTTGCGGTTCGGATCGCCCCCGGTGGGCCGGCGGATTTCGATGAATTCTTCGATCTCCGGATGCGATGCCGGCAGATAGACCGCCGCCGAGCCACGCCGCAGCGATCCTTGTGAAATCGCCAGCGTCAGCGAATCCATCACCCGGATGAACGGGATCACACCCGAGGTCTTGCCCACCGCGCCCACCTTCTCCCCGATGGACCGCAGATTGCCCCAGTAGGAGCCAATGCCGCCCCCCTTGGAGGCGAGCAGCACATTCTCGTTCCACAGGCTGACGATGCCATCCAGGCTGTCGGCCGCCTCATTCAGAAAGCAGGAAATCGGTAGGCCGCGGTTGGTGCCGCCGTTCGACAGTACCGGCGTCGCCGGCATGAACCACAGCTTGCTGATGTAGTCATAAAGGCGCTGTGCGTGCGCGGGATCGTCGCCGTAATAGGAAGCGACACGGCCGAACAGATCCTGGAAGTCCTCGCCGGGCATCAGGTAGCGGTCCGACAGGGTGGCGCGGCCAAACTCTGTCAGCAGTGCATCCCGCGAACGGTCCACGCGGACCTGGTGGCGCCCCGGCATCTGGACTGCGTCTAGCACGTCGGCCTCCCCTGAAACGGTCATGTCTCGAACTCTCCCATCCTGGCGACCGGCTTCGTGACAATGCAATCAAGATATGGCGTGTCGCGACTGATTCATACACAACATACGGCCAGACTGTTGCCCCTGCACCACAACGTTGACGTTTTGTGCCGGGCTCGGGGCGAGTCTTCACTGTAGCCCGCGGGCGGCGCCGACCCAAGCCCTGGTCCTCTGTTCTGCACACCTCCGGCGGTATATGGGAAACCCGCCCGAGGCTAAATGATGCCGTAATTTCAATGCTTTCCGTGAATCTGCCGATGCGACGCCGGGCATCGCAGTCCGCCGCGGCGCAAAGCTTGCCCGCAGCTCCCCGCCGGCCCGGACTCGGCCCGGACAACGTCGTCAGCCTCGCCACCATGCCGGCCTCTGGCGGCCCGGTCTCCCCGCTCCGCACGGGTCAGCGTGCAGGCGAGCAGCGCGGTCAGATCACGTCGCAGATGTCGCAGGGACAGGTCGCGCCAATCCGCCTCGTCCGACGGGCAGCGTCGGGCCAACATGCCGCGGGAGGAGGTTGAGGAAACCCAGGTTTCCCGTCACCCGGCGGTCAGCTCCGTGGTGGCGGCTTGTCCAATCCGGCGGGAGACAGCGTGAACAATTCCACGCCCGTCTCGGTCACGCCGACCATGTGTTCGAACTGCGCTGAGAGACTGCGGTCCCGGGTTACTGCGGTCCAGCCATCGTCCAGCACCTTCACTTCGGGTCGGCCGGCATTCACCATCGGTTCAATTGTGAAAAACATGCCGGGCTGCAGCACCGGCCCTTCACCCGGGCGGCCGAAATGCAGGACGTTCGGCGGCTCGTGGAAGCGGCGGCCGATGCCGTGGCCGCAGAAGTCGCGCACCACGGAGTAGCGGTGGCTCTCGACAAAGGTCTGAATGGCGTGGCCCACATCGCCCAGCGTCGCGCCGGGTTTCACCGCGCGGACGCCGCGCAGCAGCGCCTCATAGGTCACGTCGATCAGGTTGCGGGCCCGGGTGGAGGGCACGCCGGCGATGTACATGCGCGACGAGTCACCATGCCATCCATCCAGGATGACCGTCACGTCGATGTTCAGCACGTCGCCGTTCTCGAGCTTTCGCTCGCCGGGGATGCCGTGGCAGACCACGTGGTTGATCGAGGTGCAGATCGACTTGGGATATCCGCGGTAGTTCAGCGGCGCCGGGACTGCACCGTGGGCGACGATGAACTCGTGACAGAGGCGGTCCAACGTCCCTGTGGTGACGCCAGGGCGAACGTGGGCTGCGATCATGTCCAGCGTCTCGGCCGCCAGCCGCCCGGCCACCCGCATGCCGGCGAAGTCCTCCGGCCTGTGAATGGTTATGTGCCGTGCGTCAGTTCCGCCGTCCATATCGTCCGATGCTCCGTTCAGCCGGCGGTCCCCCCGTCGACGGGGTCCAACATGCGCAACGTGAAGGCTGGGTGCAAGGTGCGCATTCTTCTCCCACGCCGCGGGAGAGGCCGGGGCCCGCCAATACCCGCGGTGCGGCCGGCGCAACCGGCACTTTGCTCAGTTCAGCACCCCAGCCGCGGCTTCGCGCCCGCCGCTCCCGCCCGCAGCGCGTGAGAGGTTATTCGACCGCCGCCCTCGTCACACCTCCGACCGCGCCCGACGCCTTGATCTCTGCCATCTTCGTCTCGTCGAACTTCAGCACCTGCCGCAGGATCTCGTCGGTGTGCTCGCCGAGCAGCGGCGAACGCTTCACCTCCGAGATGCTGTCCGAAAGCTTGATCGGATTGCCGACCGAGAGGTACCTGCCACGCGTCGGGTGATCCACCTCCACCACCGTACCGGTCGAGCGCAGGGAATGCTCGTCGGCCAACTCCTTCATCGACAGGATCGGCCCGCACGGAACGTCGTATTTGTTCAGGATGTCCATGGCCTCGAACTTCGTCTGGGTCATGGTCCATCGCTCGATCGTGTCGAAGATCTCCTTCAGGCGCGGCAGCCGTGCCTTGGGCGTCGCATAATCCGGATCGGTCTTCCACTCCGGCTTGCCGATCACATCGCAGATCGCCCCCCACACCGGTGCCTGAGTGATGAAGTAAATGTAGGCGTTGGGATCGGTCTCCCACCCCTTGCACTTCAGAATCCACCCCGGCTGCCCGCCGCCCGACGCATTGCCTGCGCGGGGGACCGCATCGCCGAATTCTCCATGCGGATACTGCGGATATTCAGTGAGTGGACCATGGGCAAGCCGTTGCTGGTCGCGCAGCTTGACGCGGCAGAGGTTCAGCACGCCGTCCTGCATCGCCACGGTCACGCGCTGGCCGCGGCCCGTCGTGTTGCGCTGGAAGAGTGCGGTGACGATTCCCAGAGCAAGGTGCAACCCAGTGCCCGAATCGCCGATCTGCGCGCCGGTCACGAGCGGCGGGCCGTCGTCGAACCCGGTGGTCGATGCCGCGCCCCCGGCGCATTGGGCGACGTTCTCATAGACCTTGCAGTCCTCGTACGGCCCCGGTCCGAAGCCCTTGATTGACGCCAGGATCATGCGCGGGTTCAGCGACTGGATGTGCTCCCAGGTGAACCCCATACGATCCAGCGCGCCAGGCGCGAAATTCTCCACCATCACGTCGCAGGTCTTCACCATCGCTTCAAGCACCTCTTTACCTTTGGGGTTGCGGGCATCGATGGTGATCGAGCGCTTGTTGTGGTTCAGCATGGTGAAATACAGGCTGTCCACATTCGGAACATCCTGCAGTTGCCCGCGCGTGATGTCGCCCACGCCGGGCCGCTCCACCTTCATCACGTCCGCGCCGAACCAGGCGAGCAACTGCGTGCACGTGGGCCCCGACTGCACGTGGGTGAAGTCGAGAATTTTAACGCCGTCGAGTGCCTTCGCCATGTTATGCCCCTGCCTTCTTCGTCAGCGCGCTCTTGGGATTGAGGTTGCCGATATTGCCGCTCTCGCTGCCGGCCGCCGGATCGATCACCGCGTTGATCAGTGTTGGCTTGCCGGAATTCATCGCCGTGTCCACCGCACGTTTCAGCTCGTCCGGGGTGGTTGCATTCACGCCAACCCCGCCGAACCCTTCGATCATCCGGTCGTAGCGTGAGCCCTTCACGAACGCCGTCGTGGCGGGATCGCTGCCGCCGCCCAGGTTGACGCCGTCACCGCGATAGATGCCGTCGTTATTGAACACGACGATGCAGACCGGCAGGTTGTAACGGCAGATCGTTTCTACCTCCATGCCGGAGAATCCGAACGCACTGTCGCCTTCGATAGCGAGCACGGGCTTGCCGGTCTCTACCGCCGCAGCGACGGCAAAGCCCATGCCGATTCCCATCACGCCCCAGGTGCCGACGTCCAAACGCTTGCGCGGCTGGTACATGTCGATCACGCCGCGGGCCTGGTCGAGCGTGTTGGCACCCTCGTTTACCAGGATCGCGTCCGGGCGCTCCTTGATCACGTCCCGCAGCACGCGGAGCGCGGTATGATAGTCCATCGGCAACGCGTTCTTGCCGAGGCGCGTTGCCATCCGCGCGATATTCTGTTCCTTCTTTGCGTTGATCGCCTGCGTCCATTCCGCCGGCGGCGGTACCCAGCCGTCCCTCATGCCACGCAGCAACGCAGCGACGCAGGAACCGATATCGCCCACGAGCGGTGCGGCGATCTCGACATTGCTGTCCATCTCCCGCGGCTCGATGTCGATCTGGACGAACTTCTTCGCGCCCGGTGGCCCCCATTGCCGCCCTTTGCCATGCGACAAGAGCCAGTTCAGCCGCGCTCCGATCAGCATCACCACGTCGCTTTCGCTCAGCACGGTCGAACGCGCAGCGGCAGCAGAGAGCGGATGGGTGTCGGGAAGCAGGCCCTTCGCCATGCTCATAGGAATGTACGGAATGCCGCTCTTCTCGACGAGTGCGCGGATGTCGTCATCGGCCTGTGCGTACGCCGCACCCTTGCCGAGAATGATCAGCGGACGCTTGGCACCGCGCAGCACATCGAGCGCGCGTTCAACAGCCGACGGCGCCGGAATCTGTGCCGGGGCGGGATCGACCACCGTCACCAGTGAGTGGCGGCCGGCCTCGGCATCCATTACCTGGCCGAACAGTTTCGCCGGCATGTCGAGATACACGCCACCCGGCCGGCCCGACACCGCGGCGCGGATCGCGCGTGCGACGCCGATGCCGATGTCTGCCGCATGCAGCACGCGATACGCCGCCTTGCACATCGGCCGGGCGATGGCGAGCTGGTCCATTTCTTCGTAGTCGCCCTGCTGCAGATCGACGATCTCGCGTTCCGACGAGCCGCTGATCAGGATCATCGGAAAGCAGTTGGTCGTTGCATTGGCGAGCGCGACCAGGCCGTTCAGGAACCCGGGCGCCGACACCGTGAGGCAGACGCCCGGCGATTTGGTCAGAAATCCCGCGATCGCCGCCGCATTTCCCGCGTTCTGCTCGTGCCGGAACGAGATCACCCGCATCCCCGACGCCTGCGCCAGGCGGCCGAGGTCGGTGATTGGAATGCCCGGGACGTTGTAGATCGTCTTGATGCCATTCGCCATCAGAGCATCGACGACGAGATGGAAGCCGTCGGTCAGTGCGGCTTCTGGTTCGCTGGCACTTTGTTCGAGTACTGCGGACATGGATCGTTCCTTTCCCTTAACCCTCACCTGCGGTGGCGGGAGTGAGCCGCGGATCCGCCCGCCCCCACTCCGTCGGCGTGTTATCCCAATCGCCGAACTTCTCCACATGCCCCGCAAGGCCGAGCGTGTGCTCGCGCACCAGCCGTTCCGCCCGATCCGCATCATGCGCCGCCAAAGCCGCGATGATGTTGCGATGATCCACAATCGAGCGCTGCGCTCTATTGTCCTGCGACATCGTCACCGCCCGCACGGCGCGCATGTGGATGAACAGACCGTCGGTGAGGTTGGACATCAGCGCCACACCGCCGAGGCCGATGATCGCCTTGTGGAACGCCATGTTGGCCTCGGAGTATTCGGTTAGCTGACCGGACGGATCGTCGTCGAAGGCATCCACGAGCGTCCGCAACTCGGCGATCTCCTCGGATGTGATCCGCGGCGCCGCGAGCCGCGCCGCCATACCCTCGATCGCCGCCCAGACGGTGATCATCTCGACCACCTCGCGCTTGGTCTTGCGCACGACGTGGATGCCGCGCCGGGGCACCGAGCGGACAAAGCCTTCCTGCTCGAGGACCGACAGTGCCTCGCGGATCGGCGTGCGCGACACGCCCAGATCCTGTGACAGCTGCCGCTCGTCCAGCCGGATTTCGCCCGGCCGGCCGTAGATATCCATTTCGGTGATGGCGCGCTTGATTGCCTCGCAAGCGAGCCGGCGCAGCCCGGCGCCAACCTCGAGCGGCGCGACCTTCAGGCGAGGGTTGGAACTGCCATCCGGCAAGCGGCCAGGCTCCCCTGCAATTCAGGCATTCTGAATAATGTATACCACCGCTCACCGCAAGGCGTGCAGTCGAGCGGCGGGCGCACGGCCGGTCGTTGCGCTGCCGCGGACGTGGCTTGCTGCACGCCCAAACGCACCAAACGCCAGGTCGAACCCCTCGTGCGCGCGTGCCACCCGCGCCCGTGGCGCCCGACCTGTTCGCAGCCAGCGCGCCGGTCGCGTATTCGCGCGACGGACAGCACCGCAGCAGCGCGTCCTTCCCAGCGCCGCACGTGCACGGCATGGTCGGGCGCCCGCTGTACAGGATTCCGCGTCATGCCCCGAACCGATTGGCGCAGCCGCGCCGGCACCATCTTCACCTGCGAAAAGCGCGCCGCGACGGGCTCACGCGGCATGGTGGTCACGAACCACCCGCTGGCCTCCGCGGCCGGCGCGGAGATGCTGGCAGCCGGCGGCAATGCGATCGATGCCGCCATCGCCGCGTTCTTCACCCTGAGCGTCGTGGAACCGATGATGGTCGGCGTGCTTGGCGGTGGCATGGCACACATCCGCACCCCTGACGGCACGCACCACGTCATCGACGGCCAGAGCACCGCGCCGCTCGCCACGCGCTCGACCACCTTCACGCCCGACCCAAATGCCGCGCCCGGCAGCATGGACACGATCGACCGCAGAAATGCGGTCGGCCCCGCCGCGGTTGCCGCTCCCGGCAATCTGATGGGCTGGTGCGAAGCGCAGCGCCGGTTTGGCACGTTCCCGCTGGCGGACGTGATGGAACCGGCGATCCGCCATGCCTCGCGCGGCTTCCGAGTCACGCCCTATCTGCACGAATGCGTCTCGGACTGCGCGAGCGACATGCTGCGAGATGCGGAGATCGCACGGCTCTATCTGCCGGAGGGGTCGCCCATCAAGCCCGGCACACGGCTCGTCACCGGCGACTATGCGGAAACGCTGCGCTCCATTGCGCGCGACGGGCCGGACCTGTTGTACGGCGGCACGCTTGGCCAGCACTACGCCGCGCACATGGCGAAATCCGGCGGCTACATCGCAATGGATGACCTGATGCGCTACCGCACCATCGAGCGCGAGGCACTCCGTGGCACCTACCGCGGTTATGAAATCGTCGGTCCCCCTCCGCCGTCTTCGGGCCCGCTGCACATCATCCAGATGCTGAACATCCTGGAAGGCTACGACATCAGCGCTCTTGGCTTCGGCACCGCCAACACGCTGCATCTGCTCGCGGAAGTGCTGAAGATTGCCTTCGCTGATCGCGCCGCGGCCACCGCCGATCCGGCCTTCGTCCGGGTGCCGGTGGCGAAGCTGCTGTCGAAGGAGTACGCTGCCGAACGCCGCGCCCGGATGTCGATGACGCGCACAACGAGATGGAGCGCCGGTGTCGCGCCCGGCGAAGGCGCACACACCACGCACCTGACGGTTGCCGACAACATGGGCAACGTTGTCGCCAGCACACAGACCATCAATTCGTTGTTCGGCGCGCGTTACATCGTGCCCGGCACTGGCCTGATTCCAAACAACTACATGTTCGTATTCGATCCGCATCCCGGGCGTGCGAGTTCGGTCGAGCCGGGCAAACGCGTCACATCATCCATGGCGCCGGTGATCGTGCTGCGTGATGGCAAGCCGCGTTATGCGTTGGGACTGCCCGGCGGGTTGCGCATTTTCCCATCGGTGATGCAGGCACTGTCCAACCTGATCGACCACGGCATGACCGTGCAGGAAGCCGTCGAGGCGCCACGCATCTGGACCCAGGGCTACGGCGTCGAAGTCGAGTCATCTGTGGGGGCCGATGTGCTCGCAGAGCTGCGCGACCGCGGCCATAACATCGCAACCGTTGGCAACATCGCCGGTGGCATGAGCGCGATCCAGTTCGACGAGGACGCCACGATGACCGGCGCCGCGTGCTGGCGTGCCGATGGCACACCGATCGGGATTGCCGGCGGGCTGGCGCGGTCCGGGGTGCGGTTCAGGCCGGAAGCCGCGCGGCGCTGACGCATGCCGCTGTCATAGCTTCGTCGCTTCACGTCTCACGCTGGCCGAGCGGACTCTGGCACTCGCCGAACATCGGCCTGTCCACAGCCCACGCGAGCGATCGCATCGGCGCCAAGAGCCGCTCGCCCCGCAACGAAGCGAGAGACCCGTGAGACTGCGCCTTCCTACTCCGCTGCACCCTGTGCCAGCCGGAACGGAGCCGCCGGATACACCCCGAGCACGCGCACTTCCGACGAGAAGAACGACAGCTCCTCCAACGCCCGTCGCAGCCCCGGTTGTTCCGGGTGTCCATCCGCGTCGCAAAGGAA
>JASHQG010000196.1 GCA_030037665.1 Acetobacteraceae bacterium | reverse complement strand
AAGGCGGACTCAACTGCACCTACAGCTACACCGCGGCGCACGCCACCTACCCAATGAAGTGTCTGCTGTCCCCCGGCGTGCGCGGCAACGCCGGCTGTTACCGCCCCTTTACCGTGAAGGCACCCGAAGGCAGTGTGCTGAACTGCCGCAAGCCCGCCTCGGTGAATTTGCGGACGCGCGTCGGCTGGTACCTCGCGCCCAACATCTTCCGCGCGCTGGCAGAAGCCGCGCCGGACAAAGTGCAGGCGGCGACGGGGCTGCCTGTCGCGGTGAACATCTACGGCCGCGATACGAACGGCACCGTTTACGCCGACCATTTCTTCATGGGCGCCGGCCAGGGTGGCAGCGCGCACGGCGACGGCAAGTCGGCATTGCTCTATCCGACGTCGGCAGCCAACACGTCGGTAGAATTGATGGAAACCCGCGCGCCGGTCCTGGTGCTGGAAAAGAGCTTCGTCACCAACAGTGGCGGTGCCGGCAAGCACCGCGGCGGCTGCGGAGTACGCACCCGCCTGCGCAAACTGTACGATGACGGTCTGCCGATGCTCATGTCCGTCTATCCGGAGGGCGTTGGCGTGACCGTCGAAGGCCTGCACGGCGGCCTGCACGGTGGCGACGTGCACGGCGCGGTGCTCGATGCCGCCGGCCATGTCGTGCGCGACTGCGGCACCGGCGAACTCGTGACGCTGACCGGCACCGACCGGATCGTCGAAATTCAGCTTGCCGGCGGCGCCGGCTACGGCGACCCACGCGCGCGGCCGGCGGCCTTGGTCGAACAGGATCTCGCCGAGGGTGTCATTTCAGCCGAAGCGGCGGAGCGCTGTTACGGTGTTTCCGCGACGGCTGAAAAAGCCGCGGAATGACGGGGCAGTCGGGATGAGCGACACGACGCGCGTCTATGCGGCGCGACGACACCCGCGCTTTCTTGAGCCCGCATCGCTGCTGCTGATCGCACCGCTCTGCGTGATCGGCGCAATCATCGGTGTGCAGCTTATCGTGACGCTGGGCGTTACCGCGAACACATCGCTGATCGGCGCGCTGGCGGCCATGGCGCTGGCGCGCGTGCCGGTTGCGGCAATGGCGCGCTACCGTTCGATCCACGTGCAGAATCTGGCGCAAAGCGCTATCTCCGCCGCCACCTTCGCCGCCGGCAATTCGCTCCTACTGCCGATCGGCATTCCATTCGTACTGGGCCGCGAGCGCCTCGTACTGCCGATGTTCGCCGGCGTGTTCCTGGCCATGCTGCTCGACGGCTACCTGCTCTATCGCATGTTCGATTCGGATGTGTTTCCGGCTAGCGGGGCATGGCCACCGGGCGCTGCCGCGGCCGAGGCAATCCGTGCCGGAGATGAAGGTGGCCGCAAAGCCGTGTTCCTGATTGTCGGCGTGATCGTCGGCATCCTGGGCAATTGGCTCGCCGCGGTGCCGATGTCGGCGTTTGGCGTAGCGTTCATCGGCAACATCTGGGCGCTAACCATGTTCGGCGTTGGCCTCTTGATTCGCGGCTATTCGCAGCTGTTGTTCAACCATCCCCTGCTGGCCGCGGTCATTCCCGGAGGCGACATCAACAAGGCGTACATTCCCCACGGAATGATGGTCGGTGCCGGAATCGTTGCGCTGGTACAGGTCGCATTCATCATCCTGCGTCGTGGTCGCGGAGATGAGGGCACGAGGCGCACCCCCGCGGATGTGCGGCGCTCGCTCGGTCTCGGGTTCGCCGGCTATCTGATCATCGCGGTCGTCATCGCATTGCTCGGCGGGCTGGTCGCAGAGCTTTCAATCTTCATGCTGGTGTTGTTCCTGATCTATGCCGCCATTGCCGCACTGATGCACGAGCTGATCGTCGGCCTGGCAGCGATGCACTCCGGCTGGTTCCCGGCGTTTGCGGTCGCGCTGATCACGCTGGTGATTGGCATTCTGCTCGGGTTTCCGCCGATCGCACTGGCGTTGCTGGTGGGATTTTCCGCCGCCACCGGGCCGGCTTTTGCCGACATGGGCTACGACCTCAAGGCCGGTTACATGCTGCGCGGCTACGGCGTCGACCCGGCGTTCGAACAGGACGGTCGCCGCCAGCAGTTGCTGGCTGCGATGTTCGCATTCCTGGTCGCGGCGGCCGTGGTGCTGCTGTCGTACCACAGATTCTTCGCGCAGGATCAGGTGGCGCCGGTGACCCGCGTCTACGCTGCGACGATCCGCGCCGGTGCATCAGCATCCGTTGGCTGGCAGTTGCTGATCTGGGCGATCCCCGGCGCGATCATCCAGTTCCTGGGCGGGCCGCGACGGCAGGTGGGAGTGCTGCTGGCAACAGGGCTGTTGATTCCGTTCCCGATCGCCGGCTGGGCGGTCCTGACCGGCATCGCCGGCCGGGTCGTCTGGGCACGGTTCGCCAAGGCCGAGGGCATGGAAGTCTTCGGCGCCGGCGTGATTGCCGGAGACTCACTGTTCGCATTTTTCCATTCGGCCTGGGGCGCGCTAAGGAAGTAGCCGCTGCTCGTCATCACAACCGGCCCCACGCGTCACGGCCGGGTTTGACCCGGCAATCGACGCATCATCTGGCCACCCAGCCTCTCACATCGTCTGCAAAGCCGGCAGATAGATGCTCGGGTCGCGCCGCGCCACAACGCGACGCATTACCCCGGCTACTTCCGGAAATGCGGGATGACCCGCTCGCACATCATCTCGAGCGAGTTCATCACGCGATGCGGCGGGATACGCATGCCGCAGTTCAGCTCCGCCAGAATACCTGACAGGCCAAGCTCCTCCTGCAGCTGCGACAGCCGGTCTGCCACCATCGCCGGCGTGCCGACGATGACTTTGCTGCGCACCACCTCATCCCACGTGATATGCTGCAGCCTTTGGCCCCGCTCGGCACGGTTCTCAATCGCACGCGCACCTTCCAGCGTCGCGGACTCCTCGATCCGCTGGCCGAGATAGCGGTAGAAATACATGATGCTTTCTTGCGGCTCGGCGAGCGCCTGTGCTTCCGTCGCCGCGACATACACAGGCACGCGCAGAAACACCTTGCCGTTGCCCGGATGACCGGCAGCCGCCCAGTTCGTCCGATACGCTTGCAGGTTGGGCACCAGCTCGTTCAGATTGCCCAACCTGGTCGCGACAAAGATGGGTATTCCCTGCGTGCCAGCCGCCTCGAACGTATCCGGACTGTTCGCCGCAACGCGCAGCTCTGGATACGGTGATTGGTATGGTTTCGGCGTCACGCAGACGTTGTTGAAGTGGTAAAATTTGCCATCGAAAGAGAATCGCTCCTGCGTCCACGCCCGCTTGAGGATCTCCATCACCTCGACAAAGCGCTCACGGCTTTCTCCGTAGGAGATGCCATACGCCTGGTAGGTACGTGGAAAGCCACTTCGCCCGATGCCCATGATCAGCCGGCCGTGGCTGATGTGATCGACCGTCGTCGCCTCCTCCGCGATGCGCACCGGATGGCACAGCGGCAATACCTGCACGGCGATGCCGACCTTCATCCGCTTCGTGCGCGTTGCAATGGCACTGGCGATATTGAGCGGCGCGGACAGGACCGAACGCTCAGGCGCGCTGTGCAGCTCCGCCAGCCACATGACGTCCAGTCCGCTGCGCTCTGCCGCATCGACTTGCTCAAACGATGTGGTGAACGCCTCGGCCTCGCTTTGGCCGGGCATCCGCTGAAACTCGTGGAACATACCGAATTCCATCGCCACTCCTCCCTGGAGGGTCACGCTATGAACGTAAAAATTTTCCGTCCTTGCCGAAAACTATGCAAGATCTGTTTTGCCATGCCGATTCGGCATGGAACGACCGGCCGCTCCATGCCGGCTCACTAGGATCGGGATGACCACCTTGCCGACATGCGCCTGCGACTGCTGGCGGCGATAGGCTTCCTTTGCCTGTTCGAAGACGAATATCCGGTCAATGACCGGATGGATGTTGTGCAGTTCGATCGCACGGTTCATCGCATCGGCCATCTGCCGGCTCCCGACCTAGATGCCGCGCAGCGGCAGATTGCGGCGCAGCGCGGCCGTGGGGTTGATCTCGCCGCCGGTCAGTACGCCGATCAGCGGAATGTGCCCGCCTGCGCGCACCGCCTCCACCGAGCGTGGCAGCGTACCGGCGCCGCCGACTTCGACGACGTAATCGACGCCGATGCCAGCCGTGAGCTTCTGCGCTTCGGTCTGCCACTCCGGATGATGTCGATAGTTTATTCCGTCACTCGGGCCGAGCAACTTGACCTGGGCCAGCTTGCCGTCCGACGACGACGTTGCGATCACCCGCGCACCGGCCGCATGCGCAAATTGAAGCGCGAAGACCGACACGCCGCCGGTGCCACGCGCCAGCACGTTCTCACCGGCTCGCAGCGATCGTCCGCCATAAAGCGCGTTCCAGGCGGTGACGCCGGCGCACGGTAGAGTGGCAGCCTCCTCGAAGGACAGATGCGCCGGAACCCGCATCAAGCCGTGGTGGTCGAACAAAACGTATTCCGCCAGGACACCATCGATCGAGCCGCCGAGCGACGATGCGACGTGG
>JASHQG010000025.1 GCA_030037665.1 Acetobacteraceae bacterium | reverse complement strand
GCACTGTGCGTTTTGCCGCGCGGATTCAGTCCGTAATTGCCGGCGAAACGCAGATTCTCTCCCGACTTGGTGCCGCGGCCACCCTGCAAATTGAAGATATGCTCGTCGGATTGCGCGACAGCGACGATGCGGATCACCTTGCCGGCGGGCGGAATGAAACGAAAAATGTAAGCGGCACCTTCACCGTTGGCGCGGCGGTCACTGAGCGTCTTGATCTGCACCAGCTCGCGGCCTTCCCACACGGCACCGGGACCGAAAAGCCAGGCGCCGGACGCCCACTCCATCGTTTCGGTGTCCAGGTTGATCGATTGCATCTTTTGCTCCGTCACTTTGTAAACATTTTGCGCATGAAGATTCGCTCCACGTCCGCCGCGCTGCGCACGCGGCCGATCTCTTCCCAGCCATGGCGGGCGTAGAATTCCGGCGCCTGAAAATCGATCGTCACCAGTGCGGCGGCGACACAGCCCCGGCGAATGGCCTCCTGCTCCGCCATTTGCAGCGCACGCCCGCCGATGCCGCTGTGGCGCAGATGGGCCGGCAGATAGAACAGGTCGAGAAAGAACAGACCCAGCGTGGTGCGGCCGAGCAAGCCGCCGACAGGCGCACCGCTGTCCGGATCGTTCACCGCAACCGCGAGCGCCTGCCAATCGCGCCGTCCGACCTTCTGTTCGTTATAATCCGACAGTCCCTGCTCTAGTGCGCCTTCGAGTCGGGGATCTGGATCGTCCGTCAAGGTGATCAAACACGTGGTCTCCTCGTTGCGTTGAACCATAGGGGGTCGCTGCTGACAGCGTTCTGTCAGTAGTATCGCCGGATGCGCCGATCCGACCGCCTGTTCGACATCATCCAGCTGCTCCGCACGGCGCGGGGGCCGATGACTGCAGCGGCGCTGGCCGCCGAGCTGGAGGTCAATGTCCGCACCGTTTACCGCGACGTCGCGACATTGCAGGCGCGGCGCGTGCCGATCGAGGGCGCCGCGGGCATCGGCTATGTGCTGGGGCGCGGTTTTAACCTGCCGCCCCTGATGTTCACCGCCGACGAGGTCGAGGCGATTGCGGTCGGCGTACGCATGCTGGCGCGCACAGGCGACCAAGGCCTTCGCCACGCAGCGGGCAGCGTGCTGTCGAAAGTCACAGCGGTGCTGCCTGACAGGCTGCGCGCGCAGCTTGCGGATCCGCCGCTGTTCGTGTCGAGGTCCGGCGCACCGGTGCCAGAGGCGGTCGACCTATCCGAGGTGCGCCAGGCTATTCGCGACGAACGCAAGCTGCGGATCGCCTACACCGACGGCACCGGCGCGCAAACGCGGCGCGTCATTTGGCCGATCGCCATGGCGTATTACATTCAGGCGACACTGATCGTGGGATGGTGCGAATTACGCTGCGGCTACCGTCACTTTCGCGCGGACCGCATCACGTCGCTGACGGTGTTGGATGAGTGCTATCCGTCAGACAACGGCCGCCTGGTGGCAGAATGGATGAAGCTGCAACAGGCGACGGAGTAGTGAGGCGGCATTGCGAGGGCCGCCCGGCCGGCGACGACGGGACGATATCCCGCCGCCCTTGGGGGTCGAGCGGCGGGGCGGACGCGTCATGATGGCCTGGCCTCTGCTACGCGAGATCCACCGTGCCGCGCATGACCGGCACACAATTCCCCGCGACCGTTGCTGTGACCGGCCCTTCCGCGGTCTTGCGCGCGGTGGCGATGATCCGGCTCGGCCGCCCCATCTCGATCCCCTGCTCGATGTCGTACGTCAGATCGACATCCTCGCCCGGCGCCAGTGAGGTGAGCAGCGCGGCGAGCGCAGCGTTGGCGCTGCCGGTCGCCGGATCTTCCGGAATGCCGGACAGCGGCGCGAACATCCGCGTGCGCAGCTGTGTCGCATCGCCGTTGCGCCGTACGTAGAGATGGAGCGCAAACCGGGTGGAAATCTCGGGAAACCGCGCAGCCGCTGCGCCAAATGCGGCGATATTCGGATTGGCGCGGCTCAATGCGGCTTCACTGACGACCTCGGCAATGACGAACGGGGTACCCACCGACGCCACCAGTGGCGTATGGCCGCTGATAAGGATGTCTTCTTCATTCAGCCCTGCACAGGCGGCGACGGCCTCGTCGGGGACGGAAATATCGATCGACAGCGATTGCGGCGCGGAAATGCGCGTGCCGATGATCCGCGCGCGCGCCTCACGCAGAACGTGCACGCGCACCAGGCCAGCCGGTTCCTCGAACACGTAGTGCTCGGGTGGGTTGGCATCGCGCTGCGCCAGAACATAGCCGGTGCCGACGTTCGGATGTCCGGCGAATGGCAGTTCGGCACGCGGCGTGAAAATCCGCACGCGCGCATGATGCTGCGGATTGTCGGGGGGCAGGACGAACGTCGTCTCGGACAGATTGAACTCGTTGGCGAGCTGTTGCATTTGCTCGTCGGTGAGGCCGCGTGCATCGGGGAAGACCGCGAGCGGATTGCCGCCGAAGCGACGCTCAGTGAACACGTCAACCGTGACGAACTCGACGTTGGGCATGATCGGCTTCCTCGGCGTTGCGCGTCCCTGAGGATACGCCTGCCGCCGACCCGGCACCATGCTGCCTTACAGCCGATCCCCGCCACTTGGTCCGGCCAGGGCATGCTGAGCTGCCCTGATCATGAAATGCGCGAGAGGCAATTCTGAGACGCCAATCTGCCGGCAGGCCTCACACCGATATCGTTGGCCCGAGATCGGCAGCACCGACAATGCGCAGGTCCTGCTGTTGCAGCAGCAGTGCGGCCCCGTAGCCTGGCGCAATTGCCGGGAAACGCAGCGTCTGTACCGCTCCGCCCGGAACAGAGGCGCGGTGCGTCGCCGTAACGATGTGAAATTCGCGCAGCCGACGGCCGCTATTTTCTCCGCCGCCGACCGGTGTCGCACGTTCCGGGGCGTAGACCGCGAGCAGGGCTGAGAGCGGCGCCTCTGTCGCGCCCAGCGTGGCCCGCAGGCCGTCGGCGTCACGGACGAGCGTCGCCGGGACCGGCAGTGGCGCGGCGTCTGCGATCGCTGCGGCGACGGCTGAGCGGTCCGAGCCGACGACGATCGCCGCGCCATTCACGACGAGACCAGGTGTGTAGACTTCATCGTGCAGCCGCGTGGCGTAGGCACGCTGCCGCTCGGTCGCGAACCGCGTCGCAAAGGGGTCGCGCCAGCCGAGATCGTTCCAGTAGTCGACGTGCCAGGCCACCGCGACCGCGCCCGGCAGTCGCACGAGCTCACCCAGCAACGCGTCCGCCGGCGGACAGGAGGAGCATCCCTCTGATGTGAACAGCTCCAACACAACGGTCCGGCCGGCGGCGCGGCTAGGACGGGCCAACGCGGCGGCTCCCGCGGCCAGCAAGATGCCTCGACGCAGCATGATGCCTGTCTCCTCGACGTGCCTCGCTGCCGCGATGCGTCGCACGGCGGCATTCTGACATCTCTCATCCCCGGGCGTCGGACGGTGGGCGGCATCCGGCAAGCACTGCCGGCGGCGGCTACAGCGCCCCGCCCCGTCGCCCCGCGGTCGCACCCAGCCGAAGCCGCAGCGCGTTCAGCTTGATGAAGCCCTGCGCGTCGACCTGATCGTACGCCCCGTGGTCCTCCTCGAACGTCACCGTCTTCTGCGAATACAGACTGTTCGGCGACTCGCGGCCGATAACCGTGGCGTTGCCTTTGTACAGCTTCAGTCGCACGCGACCGCTCACACTCTGCTGGCTGGTGTCGATCAGCGCCTGCAACATGCGCCGCTCCGGGCTAAACCAGAAGCCGTTGTAAATCAGCTCCGCGTAGCGCGGCATCAGGCTGTCCTTCAGGTGCGCCGCCTCGCGATCGAGCGTGATGCTTTCGATGCCGCGATGCGCGATGTGCCAGATGGTCCCACCCGGCGTTTCGTAGACGCCGCGGTTCTTCATGCCGACAAAGCGATTCTCGACCAGGTCCAGCCGGCCGATGCCGTTGACCTTGCCGAGTTCATTCAACCTGGTCAGGAGTGCGGCGGGAGACAACCGAACGCCGTCGATCGCCACCGGGTCTCCAGCCGCGAAATCGATGGCGATGACCGTCGGTTTGTCGGGCGCGTCCTCCGGGCTGACCGTGCGCTGATAGACGATCGGATCCGGCTCCACTGCCGGATCTTCCAGGATTTTGCCTTCCGAAGATGAGTGCAGCAGGTTGGCATCGACGCTGAACGGTGCCTCGCCGCGCTTGTCTTTCGCGATCGGGATTTGATTCCGCTCGGCGAACTCCATGAGTTTGGTTCGGCTGGTCAGATCCCATTCACGCCATGGTGCAATGATCTTGATGTCGGGTTTCAGCGCGTAGTAGCTGAGCTCGAACCGCACCTGATCGTTGCCCTTGCCAGTCGCGCCGTGCGCCACCGCATCCGCGCCGGTTTGTTCTGCGATCTCGATCTGCCGTTGCGCGATCAGCGGGCGGGCGATCGACGTGCCGAGGAGATATTGGCCTTCGTAGAGAGCGTTGGCGCGAAACATCGGGAAGACGAAGTCGTGCACGAACGTCTCGCGCAGATCGTCCATGAAGATTTCCTTCACGCCGAACATCTCGGCCTTCTGCCGGGCGGGCCCGAGTTCCTCGCCCTGGCCAAGGTCGGCGGTGAAGGTGACGACCTCGCAGTGATAGGTCGCCTGCAGCCAGCGCAGGATCACACTGGTGTCCAGCCCGCCGGAATAGGCGAGCACGACCTTTTTCACGTCCTTCACAGCCATGGCGGGAACCTTTTGCTCTCGGGGCCAGGGGAGGTAGCGCGGGGATGATGCCCGGCGCAACCGGTGTCGCTCTCGTCGACGAACCGACGTGCAGACCCGGACAGGACGACCTGCGGTCGGGTCGATGAGGTGAATGATCGGCGCCGATCGTCAAGCCGGCACGCGCATCCGCGCCGGTTGCATGGGCCCCACCGCCCACGTCGGCCCTCCCGCGGCCCGGCCCGCACGGGCCAAAGGTCAGCAAAGTTGCCGGCGTGTTCTGCCCCGTCCGGCTTTCGACGTCACCTCTGGCGATTGCTCGGTCGCGCACAGGAGTGCGGCCTCCGGCATAGGAATCCCGCTTGGGCCTGGCGCAAACGGCCGATTGATCCAGGCCACTCGGGGCCCCTGCATGCATCGCACGCATGCCTGGGAAGCATTGGCACAATTGGCGGCAGGGGCGCACAATTCTTCCTCTGAGAAGAACGTCCGGGACAATGTCGCTCCGCTTTCGCCCCCCCATGTCGAGCCCGGTTCGCGGCTAGATGTCCGATCTGACGCGGGTCCCGTATCGTGGCCTAATCACCGCCTCGGCGATGTTGGCGATGTTCATGCAGACGCTCGATTCGACCATCGCCAACGTGGCACTGCCCTACATGCAAGGCAGCATGTCGGCTTCGGCCGAGGAGATCACCTGGGTCCTGACGTCTTACGTTATTGCCGCCGCCATTTTCACCGCGCCGGTCGGTTGGATGGCCGTCCGCTACGGGCGCAAGCGATTGTTCATCGTTTGCATCGCCGGGTTCACCGTCGCGTCGATGATGTGCGGGGCAGCGCAATCACTTGAGCAGCTGGTCGCGTTTCGCCTGGTTCAGGGTGTGTTCGGCGCGGCGCTGGCGCCGCTGTCGCAGGCGACGATGCTGGACATCTACCCGTTCTCGCGCCGCGCCCAGGCGATGGCGATCTTCTCGATGGGCGTAACGATGGGGCCGATGGTCGGCCCGACGCTCGGCGGCTACCTGACCGACCTCTACAGTTGGCGCTGGGTGTTCTATGTGAACCTGCCTTTTGGCATCCTCTCGGCCATCGGGCTTTCGATCTTCATGCCGTCGGCGCCGGCGCGACCCAATCTGAAATTCAGTTGGTACGGCTTCGCCATGCTGTCACTTGGCTGCGGCGCGTTGCAAATGATGCTGGACCGGGGGCAGACGCTGGACTGGTTCTCCTCGCCCGAAATCATCTTCGAAGCCGTGCTGGCGGGGCTCGGCTTCTACTTGTTCATTGTGCACATGACCACCGCCGACAAGCCGTTCCTGTCGCTCGGCCTGTTCAAGGACCGCAACTTCACCGCCGGCATGGCGATGGTGTTCTGTGTATCTTCCGTCATGCTGGCAACGTCGGCGCTGCTTGCGCCGTACCTGCAGAACCTGGCGGGCTACCCGGTCTACACGGCTGGATGGGCGCTGGCACCGCGCAGCGTCGGCACCATCGCGGCCATGTACCTTGCCGCGCGGATGGGCATGCAGGTCGACCAGCGCAAGATCATGGCGGTGGGTCTGGTGATGCTGGGCTGGGCGCTCTGGATCATGAGCACCTGGACCCCGGACGTGACCGAGCATGAATTGTGGTTAGCCATGATCGTGCAGGGCTTCTCGGTCGGGCTGGTATTCAACCCGATGACTGTGATGGCCTACACGACTCTGCCGGCGCAGCTGCGCGGCGAGGGCACCGCGTTGCAGTCGCTGGCGCGCAACTTCGGCTCGGCAGTCGGAATTTCCGTTACGTCGTTCACGCTGACCCGACAGGAGCAAGTGAACCACGCCGACATTGCAGCAGTGATTACGCCGTTCGACCGCGTCCTGCAGGCAGGAAATGCGGTGTCGCGCATCCTGGATCCTGCGACGAGGCACGGCGCGGCGCTGCTGAACCGGCTCGTCAATCAGCAGGCGGCGATCATCGCCTACAACAACGATTTCCGGCTGATGATGCTGACGATCGTCCCGCCGATGCTGCTGCTCTTGCTGATGCGCCGTCATGAAAGGCCGGCCACGGCCGCGGTCGGCGATTAGTCTCACCGCGCGGCGGGGGGCGATCAGCCCGCCAGTTCGCGCGAACGCCGCGTCGCCTCGGCAATGGCGCGGCGCATCGCCGCGGGCCAGGCGTCCGGCGCCATCAGCACCTTCAGCGCCTCCGCCGTGGTGCCGCCCGGACTGGTGACGGCGCGGCGCAACGCGGCGGCGTCCTCCGTGCTCGCCGCGAGGAGCGCGCCGGAGCCGGCCACCGTCTGCCGCGCCAGCAGCTGCGCCAGGTCCGGCGGAATCCCCTGCTCCACCGCCGCCTGCTCCATCATTTCAGCAAGCAGGAACACGTAGGCGGGACCGCTGCCAGAGACGGCGGTCACGGGGTCAAGCAACGCTTCGTCGCCGGCCCATGCCACGACACCGATCGCTTGCAGCAGGCTCTCGCACAGTGCGCGTTGCGGCGCGCTGACGCCCGGTCCGGGGCATGCGACCGTGACGCTCTGGCGCACCGCGGCCGGCGTGTTGGGCATGGCGCGCACCACGGCCGCGCTTTCCCCCAAAAGGCCGCGAATGCCGCCGATGGTGCGGCCGGCCATGATCGAAAGGAACACCGCACCTCCGGCATGGCGCGCGTGCGGCGGCAGCGCCTCGGCGGCGCTCTGCGGCTTCACCGCCAGCACCACCGCGGCAGGCAAAAAATCCGCCGGGACGCCCGCGGCACCGCCCACCACGGTCAGGTCGGGGCCGGCCATACGCGCCGCCTCCGGTGCGGGGTCAACGGCGATCGACGGGGCGAGGCCGCGCTCCCGCCAGCCAGCCAGCATGGCGCCGCCCATCCGGCCGCAGCCCACCAGCAAGATCGGCGGAATGGCGGTCATCGCATGTCCCCGCTGCTTTGCTGCAGCCTCAGTAGCATTCCGCCGCCGCCGACGGGAGAGACCCCGGCGGCCGCGTTATGCCTCGCCCGCGCACTCCAGCATCGCCGCGGCCAGCGCATCCGGCGGCGTCCTGCCGCCCCACAGCACGAACTGGAACGCAGGGAAAAAGCGCTCGCACTCGGTAAGCGCGATATCCACCATGTCCTCCAGGCTTTCCGCCGAGGCGCCCGGCGCACCGCGCAGCAGCACAGAGTGGCGGAACACCGGCATGCCATCGTCGCCTTCCAGGCCGAAATGGCCGATCCACAGTTTCTCGTTGGCCAGTGCGAGCAGCTCGTAGAGCGCGCCGCGTTGCGACGGCGGCACTTTCATGTCGAAGGCGCAGGAGAAGTGCATCGCGCTGATCTCGTGCGACCAGTTGAAATAAAGGCCGTAATCGCACCAGCGGCCGGGGGCCTCGGCGGCCATCTCCGATTCGCTGTGCCGGTCGAACGCCCAGTCGTTCGCGGCGACGATCTGCTCGATCACGTCGAGCGGGTTGGCAGCCGAATCGAGAGAGTGGGAGGAGAGAGAGGTGGACATGGCGAGGTCTCCCGAGCATGAGGAAGGCCGAGCGTGGGTCGCGGGCTGTCCGGCGCCAGTCATCAACCGGAAATAATGTGGAATCGTCCGTGGTTACCCGCGAAAGCTAACCTACCGGCGGAACCTGCCGCGCCGCAAGCGGGAAACAGCGTTCGGGCGGAGGATCCGTCGCGCCGCTGTTCCGCAGGGGGACAGGTGGGCCGGAGATTTGGACCATTGCGGGGACGCTCGGCACAGATCCCGCGGGCGCGATGGAAGGAAGCGAGGCGGCCGTCGAGGACGACGACGCGGCGACCGTGCTCGGAAGTCGCCACGAAGGGCACCCGCAGCGCCACCCCGTTCCGGTCATGACGGGTGGCCCGCGCGCGATGTTCCGGGGCTGCGCGGCGTGCATCCGTCTGAATTTCGGTTCCTCTTTCCTGCGCGGGCGGGGCGATACGTCAGTCTCGCGGACTATCCTCGCCGATCATCCTCACCTTGACTCTCCCGAACGCACCGCGCTTGTGTCCGCCCCCGCCCCAAGCGCAGGAAAACCGCTGTAATGCACCCGTACCGCACCCATACCTGTGGCGCGCTCTCCGCCGCTGACGCGGGCAGCGACGCCCGGCTCTCCGGCTGGGTGCATGCCAAGCGCGACCATGGCGGCCTTTTGT
>JASHQG010000195.1 GCA_030037665.1 Acetobacteraceae bacterium | reverse complement strand
CTGCTGATCACTCGCATGAAGCTCGTGCTGCCAGCTCAGCCACCGCCGAAAATCTCGGCCAACACCGCCGCCGACACCAAGCTACGTGGTGAAGACCTTTTAGTGTAACGTCATGATTCTATTGAGGCAGCATGTCTCAAAATCGCCCAATCCGCGAAGACGGGTTAACGCTACGGCGGCCGAGGTGTTACGCGCGTGCATGAGCAACGCTCCTGAACGGCGATTGCGCTTGGATTTGTACCCGTCGCCCGAGCTGATAGAGGCGCTGGACCGGTTGGGTGCACAGACGCCCGGCCTTCCGTCGCGGGCTGAGGCCGCGCGCGGACCGCTCGAGGAAGCGCTTAAGACGCACGGGTTGCTTCCGGCGCCGAAGAAGCCGAAGCGAGCCGCCGTGTGAACGTAGTCCGGATGCGCGAAAGCGATCGTTCATGAGCGACGCGAATCGGATCGCCGCATACATCACGCAGCTGCAGCACGAGAATGCCGAGCACGCTGCAGCGCTGCGTGAGCTGCGGGATGCACTGCACGAGATCGCCAGCGTATTCGCGCAGATCGACGAGGCGCGCAGCCACATTTTGCAGGATCCGGCCGGCTATGCAGCGCGGATCCGGCGGTTGCTGGCTGAAACGTCATGATCGTCCATACCCCCAAACCGAAGCGCCGGACAAAAGCCGTGGTTCCGAGAGCATCCCCGCCGATCGCGACTGTCGTCACTGCCCGCAAGCCAGGACCGCGTTGCCGGCCACCGAAGACGATCGATCCCAATGTCGAGGCCCCGGTGAAGGCATGGTTCGCTAAGAACATCCGCCCACCTGGCACATGACCCGCGGCTTCTGGACGCTGCTCTACGACTGGCAAACGCTAATTGCGGGCGCATTTGCCTTCGTCGCCGCCTGGATCGGGCCGCGGGCTGCTTACCGCGTGCGCGGTGCGCAGATGTTAGCGGCACAGCGGAGAGACCGTCTCCAAGGCCGCTGACTCGCGGTCGGAATTTTTCCTGAGCTTCTACTGATGCAAGAGCACCGCAAGCGAGCAGTTGAGATCATCGCGGACCGGTTTCCAAAGGCTAAGGAATGCGGATGGCCTACCGAGGGCATCGTCGATTTGATGCTCGACGCGCAAATCGAAATGCCGCCTTTGCTATCTCGAACTTTGGACCAGCTTTATCTTATTGGACAAGCGGGACCCACGCTGCTTCAACTTATCAGCGTCACACTGCAATATAACAAGATGGTAGAGACGCTCGCACACCGAGTACGAGCCAATGTAGACAGCTTCAATCCGCCGGCATTTAAGGAGAGCCTTTCCGGCCACTTGCGTCTTATAGAGATGAACATTGCAGAACCGGATCGTCAGCTTGCATCAATCCATGACGAATCATCCGGCGGCGGCATGACCTGATCTGCGCATGACAGACGTCCGCACCCTCCGCGAAATCACCGCCCGCGCTCCGATGCTCGAGGTCGCCTGCTCACGCTGCGAGCGCCACAGGGGGTCTCAAAAATTTTTGAGACCCTCGCTGCGGATGCAATTACCAGGGGCGTTATCGGCTCGACACGCTGATTACGCGCCACGGCGCCGACGCGGGCGTCCGCATCATCGTTCCTGAGCTGACTGCCGACTGTTCGTGCCGCGTTGATGGAGCGGTGCGACGTGCTGTTTCCCGAGCTGCGGACACTGTTCCCGGCGCAGCGACTGCACGGCCACGCTCGAAGCGCCAGCGTTATAGTTATGCGGGCTGCCGGAGCTTTTGTCGTGCGGCGTCAGCCAGGAAGCGGGAGCGGTTGGTACTGGCGCGGTCGATAGCCTCAACCAGGTCAGCCGGCAGCGTCACGTTGATCCTCACGGCTCGCGCTGGCGCGGTGGCAACGTCCACCAGTGCAGCGACGCCGTCCGCATTGTCCGGATCGGCCATGATCGCGTCCAAACTGCTTGGCTCGGGAACCGGCTCGCCTTCCTCGACCATGCCTTCGATATGCAAGGCTAAGGCCTCGACCGCCATACGGCGCGCTTCCTCCAGCGTCCGGCCAGCAGTAACGCAGCCGGGGAAATCGGGGAAATCCACCCCGAAGTCGCTCCCGCCTTCCTTGCGGATAAGTGCAATATACGCAGCCATTGTCCTACCTCAGCTTCAACCCGGCCTGCTTCTCGATGCTTCTCAGGGTGCCGATCGGGATGTCCCGCGTCGGGTGCGGGACCGTCACCAGCCCGGGCTTCGTCGGATGTTTGAACTGCCAGTGGTCGCCCTTCGTCCGGACGTGGACCCAGCCGTCCGCCTCGATCGCCCGAATAATGGCCCGGCTATCTATACACACGAATATACACACTGACGGCCGGTCCGCAAGGGGACGCTAGGGAATTTCCATTCGCGATGTCGGGGCCGGCGCTCGTTGCGCTCTGACACCGCAGCGATCGCTGGCGGCGATGGGAACCTGGTCAGAACACGGACAAAACTGGTGGCAGCTGACGGTTAGGCTGCCAGAAGGAGCTTTGGCCTGTAGCCGCGAGCTCGTGATGAACTTCAGCAACGACCGCCTGCTCAGGCGCATTGATTTCGATCTCATGCGCGGTGAAATGATTCCGCGTGCCATGTATTGGTCGGTTCACCACTCCTTTTCCGGCGTGACGGTGCCCAGCCTGCAACGTACCGTGAAGCGCAATACGGCTACGGCCAGCCCAATAGGCGGCCACTGGTTCAACGCGACCTTTGACCATGTGACACCACGCCAGTGAATGTCAGCGTATGAGGTTGGTTTTCGCCAGGTCGATCAGCTCCCGGCCGCGACCGTCGAGCACTGCCTTTAGCATGAACACACCGAATTTGTGAGCTTCATCCAGAGTGGTGACTGGTGGCATGATCAGTTCCTGCCGGGCGCTGACCACGTCTACCAGGGCGGGCCCCGGATGCGCCAGGGCTTCACTGACAGCACCAGCCAGGTCTTGCGCACGTTCGACCCGCATCCCCTTGATTCCCATAGCGCTCGCCATGGCCGCGAAGTTCGGATTCTTCAGGTCGCAGCCGAAATCCAGAAAGCCGTTTGCCCTCATCTCCAGTTCGACGAAGCCGAGCGTACCGTTGTTGAGCAGAATGATCTTCACGGGCAGCCCGTGCTGGATCAGTGTGACGAATTCTCCCATCATCATGGTGAAGCCGCCATCGCCGGAGAACGAGACCACCTGCCGCTCTGGAAAGGCCACCTGAGCGCCGATAGCATGCAGCATCGCGTTGGCCATGGAACCGTGATTGAAGGACCCCACGATGCGACGTTTTCCGTTGACCTTGAGGTAGCGCGCCGTCCAGGCGATTGGGGATCCGACATCGCATGTGAAGACGGCATC
>JASHQG010000194.1 GCA_030037665.1 Acetobacteraceae bacterium | reverse complement strand
GAGTGCAGGTAGTTACCGTCGGGACCAAAATGATTGTAGACGACGTCAAGGAAGATCATCAGCCCATGGTCGTGCGCCGTGTCGACCAGCGCCTTCAGATCATCGGGCGTGCCGTAAGCCGAGTCCGGCGCGTAGGGCAGGACGCCGTCGTAACCCCAGTTGCGGCGGCCAGGAAAATCGTTAATCGGCATGAGCTCGACCGCGGTGACGCCAAGATCGTGCAGCCGCGGAAGACGCTGCGCGACGCCGGCGAAGCCGCCGAACACGCCGGCGTGCAGTTCGTACACCACGGTCTCGTGCCAGGGTCGGCCGCGCCATCCCCCGTTGCGCCAGCGATAGGCACGCGGATCCACCACCTGCGACGGACCGTGCACGTCGTCGGGCTGAAAACGCGAAGCGGGATCAGGCACCAGAATTCCGTCCGAAAGGCGAAATTGATAGCGTGTGCCGGGCGGACAGCGGGCCACGGCTTCGAACCAGCCGCCGGGGGCGCGCCGCATCTGCAGCGGCGCCGCATCCTCGAAGGCAACGGCGACCACGTCCTGCGCCGGTGCCCACAGGCGGAAACGTGTCTGCCCGTTTGGCAGATAGGTCGCGCCGAACGGCAATTCCCACGCTTGATCTGTCATTGCGGCGCCGGCTGCCGGGCCAAAACCAGGACAGCGCAGTGCGCAGCGACCGGAACCGCATCCGGTGCCGCGACGGCGCCGTCGGATTGAGGGGCTGCGGTATCGAGCACCACAACCGAGGGCAAGGCGGGAGGAGGCAGGCGGAACAGGCGGTCCTCTCCGGTCGGGTTCAGAAGCAGCGAGAGAATTGTCACTCTATCGTCTCCGTCCGACATCGCTCGGCGGAGAATCAACGTCCGTTGTTTGGAATCGTTCCATGCATCGGGTGGAATCGGTGCGCCTTGGTCGTCAAACCACGCAATATCCGGTACGCCAGGTAACGGTTCGGTGGTGCCATGCATGAAGAAATGCGCCCGAACTGCCACGTGCGCCCGACGCAGTGCGATCAGCCGGGCGACGAACGCCCGCAGGGCGACATTCTCCGGGCGCGCCGCCGTGGTCCAGTCGAGCCAGGAGATTTCATTGTCCTGGCAGTAGGCGTTGTTGTTGCCGTGCTGAGTGCGGCCCGCTTCATCGCCGGCACACAGCATCGGCGTGCCGGTCGACAAGAATAACGCCGCCAGCATGGCGCGCCGCACGCGCGCGCGGACATCCACGATGGCGGGGTCATCGCTTGGGCCTTCACGTCCCCAGTTCGATGACCAGTTCTCCGGGTTGCCATCGTCATTCGCTTCGCCGTTCGCATGATTGTGTTTGCCCGCGTAACTCACGAGGTCGAGCAGGGTGAAACCGTCATGCGACGTGATTTGGTTCACGCTGGCCCAGGGGCGGCGGCCGCGATGCTCGAACAGGTCCGAGGAACCGGCGAGCCGCGCGGCGAGTTCCGAACGCTGGCCGGGATCGCCGCGCCAGGTGCGGCGCATCGTATCGCGGAACCTGTCGTTCCATTCGGCAAAACCGGGCGGCTGGTTGCCGAGCTGATATCCGCCGGGACCGATGTCCCAGGGCTCCGCGATTAACTTGACGCGCGCGAGCGCTGGATCCTGACGCAGCGCATGGAAAAATCCGGCGTCCGGATCAAAGCCGTCCGCTCTCCGGCCGAGCGTCGTGGCGAGGTCGAAGCGGAACCCGTCGACATGGAACTGCTCGACCCAGTGACGCAGACTGTCCATCACCATCTGCAGCACACGCGGATGAGAGAGATTCAGCGTGTTGCCAGTACCAGTATCGTTCACGTACCGGCGCGGATCGTCTCTCTCCAGCCGGTAATAGCTGGCGTTGTCGAGCCCGCGAAACGACAGCGTCGGGCCGAGATGGTCGGATTCGGCCGTGTGGTTGTAGACGACGTCGAGAATGACCTCGATGCCGGCCGCATGCAGGCGGCGGATCGCTTGACGCATCTCATGGGCCGAGCCGCCGGAGAGGTAGAGCGGCTCTGGTGTGAAATAGCCGATCGTGTTGTAGCCCCAGTATTGGCGTAACCCCAGTTGCAACAGCCGCCAGTCCTGCAGGTATGCATGCACCGGCAGCAGCTCGAGCGCGGTGATGCCGAGCTGGCGCAGATAGTCGATGACCGACGGATGGCCGAGCGCGGCAAACGTACCACGTTCGAGGAGGGGAATGTCCTCGCGCAGCTTCGTCAGGCCGCGGACATGCGCTTCGTAGATGACGGTGTCCGACCAGGGCGTATCGGGCGGACGGTCGTCGCCCCAATCGAAGGATTCGTCGGTCACCACGGATTTCGGCATCGCCGGCGCGCTGTCGCGCCGATCGACCGACAGATCACCGCTTGGCGAGTCCCGGCAGTACCCGTAGAGCGCGTCGGTCCACTCAAGTGTGCCGAACAGGCCACGTGCGTAGGGATCGAGCAGCAGCTTGCTGGGATTGAAACGATGGCCATGCGCGGGATCGTAGGGGCCGTAAGCGCGATAGCCGTAGAGCACGCCGGCGGACGCCTCGGGCAGATAGCCGTGCCAGACCTCGTCGGTATGCTCCGGCAGCTGATAGCGCGCG
>JASHQG010000193.1 GCA_030037665.1 Acetobacteraceae bacterium | reverse complement strand
TTCGTAATGAATGCGGACCTGGCCTTTTTCGTAAATCGCCATGGGCACCCTCCCCTCTGTTGATCAGCAGTGGATGCTAACGCGAGAACGGGCACGCGGGAACCCGGCTCGGGGTCGGCCCGCCGGTGACAGGGTACCCGGCATGAACGGGTTCACCGGATCGTTCGTCAATCAGGCGGGTCTCCCGAGCGCCACGTTGCCTGAAGGCTGGCGCCGCACGACGGTCCTCATGAGACGTCTCGCGGCGTCTGCCGCCGTCGCGAGCATGACGCGGACCAAGAGCGTACGCGGTCGGCCTGGCGAGCATCCTGGCGCCGGGCACAGGCTCCGCCAGCTCGCTGCGGCCGATGCGCACGATCGGGATAGGCGGCAGCGTCACCGTCATCAGGAACAGGTCGCTGGCGGGCGCCTGTTGCTGTGCCACACGTACTGCCGGTACCGATCAACGCATGCCGTCTGGCGCAGATGCCAAACGGACAGCGATCCCGCGTCAGTGGAATGTACGGCCGGAATCGATCACAACAGTCTGACCCGTCATGGTCTCCGTGCGGCACATCGTCACCACCATGTCGGCACAGTCGTCCTTGTCAGCAGGCTTTCTCAGCAGCGAACTGGCCGCGTTGCGCGTGACCACCTCGGGCAGCAGATTGGCGGTCGCGCGCGTTCCCTCGAGCAGTCCGGGGGCGACGCAGTTCACCAGGGTTTCCGGCGCCATCGCGACAGCCATGCAGCGCGTCAAATGGATCAGCCCGGCCTTCGACACCGCATAGGCGATCGACGAGCCAGTCGGCCCCAACCCCGCCACTGATGCGATGTTGACGACGCGCCCCCTGCCCTGCCTCTTCATGATCGGCGCGACCGCTTTAGTCAGTCGCATCGGCCCAGTCAGGTTGACCGCCATGATCTTGTCCCACACTTCCTGCGTCAGGCCGTCGAGGTCGGTGAAGGTGATCGATTTGTTGTAAGCGGCGTCGTTCACCAGGATGTCGAGCCGGCCAAAGCGGTCCGTCACGTCGCCGATCAGCTTCTGCACTGCGGCGGCATCGGTGATGTCGCACGCGAACGCGGCGGAGTTGACCTGATAGCCAGTGGTCAGCGTGCGAACGACACCTTCTGCCTGGTCGCGACTTTGCGCGTACATGACTGCGACATGCACACCTTCTCTCGCCAGCGCGTGGCAGATCCGTTGCCCAAGTCCGCCGTTGCCGCCGGTGACCAGCGCGACTGTCCCTCTGAGTTCCATGTGATGTTCTCTCCGTGTCCATGGGCATCGCCATCGCGGGGGCAGTGTGTTGCCTTGACCGTGCCGCAGGCAAGCCGGCTTCCGCGCCGAGCGCACGCCGCGTAGGCTGCGGGGCGAACTGCAGCGAGGCCAGGGCAGATGAGTGACTGGAGCAAGGCAACCCGCCCAATTCCTGTTCCTAATGAATGGACACAGCCATTCTGGGATGCCACGAAACGCGGCGTGCTGGCGCTGCAACGCTGTCAGAGCTGCGGGCATTTCCAGCACCCGCCCTACCCAACCTGCGTGCAGTGCATCAGCACCGATCTCAAGTTCGAACCGGTGCGGGGCCTCGGCACGATCTATGCCTACACCATCATGTACCATACTGGCGACAAGCGCTTTGCCGCGGTCGTGCCGTATGCCAGCATCATCGTTGAACTCGACGCGGCCCCGGGTGCGTTGCTCGCTGGAAATCTGCTTGGCGCCGAGTACACGGAAGCCAAGGTCGGCCGACGGGTCGAGGTGATTTTCGAGCAGCTGAACAATGATATCACGTTGCCGCAATTCCGGCTTGCGGGTTAGAGGAGACGCGGCATGTGGGAGAACAGGTGCAAGATCGCCGTCAGCGGCGTCGGGTATTCGAAGGTGTCGCGTTCGGCCGATATTCCGCTCGCTGCACACGCATTGACCGCGGTGAAGGAAGCGGTCGCTGATTCCGGGCTCCGCATGGAGGACATCGACGGGCTGGCGACCTATCCGGAATTGCCGGCGACAGGTCACGCTGAAATCGACGGCATCTCCGTTGTATCGGTGAACTGCATGATGGCAATGCTGAAACTACCCAACCTGACCTGGCACATTCAGGTTGGGACAACGAACATCGGCGGCGCTGTGCAACAGGCAGTGAACGCCCTGTTAGCGGGCGTTTGTCGATACGCGGTGGTATGGCGGGCGATGCACAATCCGCGCGGGACCTATCAAAATCTGCCGGGCACTTATGCAAGCGGCGCGGCGCAATTCACTGCGCCTTACGGTTTCGGCGGGCCGGGCCAGGGCATGGCCGTCGCCTATACGCGCTGGCTGGAGCGGCACGGACAGAGCCGTGACAAGATGGCGACTTTGGCCGTGACGCAACGCAAACACACGCAGCACAATCCACACGCGTATTTCTATGGCACGCCGCTGACGCGCGAGGATTATTTCGCGTCGCGCATGGTCGCCTATCCGTTCTGCTTATTCGATTGCGACATTCCGGTGCAGGGTGCGGTGGCGATCGTGCTCACTACCGCCGATCGGGCGCGCGATCTGAAGCCGCCTCCGGCGTATCTGGCGGGGTACGGACAGCGGCTGCATTTCGAAGTGGCCGGTCGGATCGGGAGTTTGTCCGACTACATGCTGGGCGGCAGCTCGTCGGCGAAACTAACCTGGGAGCGGTCGGGGTTCTCGCCGAAGGACGTGGACGTGGCGCAGATCTACGACGGGTTCTCGGCGTCGGTGATTTACGGCCTCGAGTCCTACGGGTTCTGCAAGGAGGGCGAGGCTCTCGACTTCATCCAGGACGGGCGCATCGAACTCGAGGGCGAACTGCCGCTGAACACGTTCGGCGGGAGTTTGGGCACCGGGCGGATCCATGGTTTGTGGCACATCATTGAAGGTGCGCTTCAAGCAGCGGGACGCGCCGGATCGCGGCAGGTGAAGGACGTGAACGTGTCCTTCGTCGGCGCCAGCGCGCCGATTGTGACAGGAACGACGTTCATTTTCGTGAGGGAGCCGTATTGAACGCCTCGTCATCGCGAGTGGTTCAGCACGGGAGCGATTCCCTGGAGATGGCCAAGCGGACGCCAAGCCGGCGCGTTGGCTCCTCGCGTCCGGTCCGAGCTGCCGCGTCAGGAACGAATTGGCGATGCGCGCGGTGCGATCCGTGACCTTGGCGATCGCCGGACCGCAGGCGATCGCGTCCGGCGCCACCCGCGACCGAGCAGCCGCTGCGCAACCGGCCCGGTCGCCGCCAGGTCAGCACCGACGATCGGACCGGCCTCCGCGACCGCCCGGGAGACGGTGATCAGGTCGCTGCCCGTTCTCGCAGCCAGTTGCGAACGAATTGCAACTGCAGTTGCCGGGCGGATCCGCTTCCTCCGTCGCAAGTCCCACGGTTGCATTCCCGCGCCGCGTCCGACAGAACCACGGCCCCAAACCGCGGCCCCCAATGACCACGCACGACCCCGTCCGGTACGTCGCCAAGAACATGCGCGTTGATCTGGAGCTGATCGCCGGCATGATCGCGCCCGGTTCGCGCGTGCTCGACATCGGTTGCGGCGACGGAGCGCTGATCGACCACTTGTTCCGCACCCGGGGCTGCGACGCGCGCGGCATCGAGATCAACATGGCGGAGGTGACACGCGCGGTGACGCACGGCCTGCCGGTAATGCACGGCGACGCGGACATCGACCTCGCGCACTACCCCGACGGCGGCTTCGACTACGTCGTGCTGTCGCGTACGCTGCAGGCGGTCGAGCAACCGCGGGCGGTGCTGCGGCAGATGCTGCGCATCGGCACGCGGGCGGTGGTCAGCTTTCCCAATTTCGGCCACTGGCAGGTGCGATGGCAGTTGCTTAGTACCGGTCGCATGCCGATGACGCGTACCTGGGACCGGCCGTGGTACGAGACGCCCAACATTCATCCCTGCACCATCCACGATTTCTTCGCGCTGTGCCGACAGGATGGCTACGTGGTGGAGCAATGGCTCGCGGCCGACGATGCTGGGCGCCGTACCCCCTGGCGCCGCTTTCCGCGTGTCGCCAACCTCTTTGGCGCGCAGGGATTGTTCCTTCTGCGAAGGGCGTAGTGGGACAGCGCCATCAGCGCGGCAGCGCACCGGATGTTTTCGCGGACCGTCAACCGTCAGTGCGACCCGCCGCGAACGGTCGGTCCGCTCCGCACCAACGGACCGCTTTCAATCGTTTGAGATCGCCCCGCCGGATGGGGCCGGCTGCCGGCCGCACAGGGGCTAGCGCAGAGGGCTACCGCGGTGGGCGACGACCCAGTCGGAACCCACCGTATCTGAACGATGCAATGCCGGCACAAAAGCTACGCAGCGTCGGCCAACACGAGGCGACGCCGGAGCACCGGTTTCACCGGCATCGCCGCGTACACGTCCTTCACGGCCTCAGTGAGGATGACGCCGGCGAACGTGGGCGTCAGCCGCCGCCCCGTGCGCTCGACCAGATCTGCGCTACGCAGCACCAGGCGGGAGCTGGTGGGCGGCACCCACAAGGCCGTGTCGCGCCGCTCCACGCGGTAGAGCGCCCCGGCAAGAAGCCGACCGAGCTGGCCGGATGAATACGGCTGCCCGTGCCCAAACGGCGTGCTCTCCAGATAGGCCCAGACGCCGGTGCGGTTCGGAGTTACCACCAGCAGCCGACCGTCATCCTTCAGGACACGCCAGATCTCGCGCAGCATACGCCGCGCGTTGTCAGCGCCTTCCAGGCCGTGCACCAGCAGCACGCGGTCGAACGTAAGGTCAGGAAACGGCAGGGCATCCTCTTCGGCGGTGCAGGACAGAGAGGGCGCGCCAGCTGGCCAACGTGTTACGCCCATCTGCGCCGGCGTTACCGCCACACAGCGCGCGGCATGGTCACGCCATAACCGAAGATACGGCGCCGCGTAACCGACCCCCAGCACCGACTGGCCACGCAGCTCCGGCCACATCGAGAGCACCCGGTCGCGGAGCAGTCGGGCCGCTACAGCGCCGCGTGCCGTTCCATAAAAGTCCGCTGCTGCGTGTGCATCCGCCGCCATCACAGGCCTTTATAGCACCAACCGGACCGGAAAACCCGCGGCCCCCGGGGAGGTCATCCGCTGCCCGTTCCAGGGAACGCCGGGCGCAGCGCCATGAACCTGCGCGAATCACGACCGCAGGGCCGCTGCGGAACGACCCCGTAGGACACACTCCAATCGGGCACAGCGAGGCAGCCCGGTGCACCGGCCCGGCCTCGCGGCGGTCGGGCGACTGCCATCGAGCCAGATGGGAAGAGACTCGGTGCGAGCAAAGGCGACCAGTGGCGCGACACCGTGACGTGGCAGAATCCGACCACCGGGGACCCGCACGACCATGTCGAGGAGCGTGACACGATGATTGAGCGAGCGCGCTAATGGAAAGTACGACGGCAAACGAACTGCTCGCAACGTGTGTCCGATGGTACCACCCCGCACCACCGGCGCACGGCCGCAGCAAACAAGTCAAAGGATCTCTGCGTAACGGTCGCGCCCTCGGGGAATAGGGCAGATTCGTCCGCCTACACGCTCACCGTTGGCGCGTCTGACGCGCAGGAGTAGCTCCCTCGCGAATCTCCAGACGTTCCCTTAAAGGGCCCACTACCCGCTCCGTCGAGTTGGGTTGTCTTGCGCTGCGTGACCCAACTCTGTGATGGCGCCACAACCTGAACCGCTGCGCATCGCGCCCGAAAGGTGCAACGCGACACTGATTTGTCGTTGCCACGACGAGCACACAATGGTGATCACACTATCGCCAGAACGTGATGCCCCCTCTGTACCCGCGCCCCGCCGAATGGGTGGACAGCGTTCTGTATGCGCCCCAGCCTTCTTCAAAGTCTGGGCGTACCATGAATCCAGACGGTAAGCAGGAGGAAATGCGATGGCATCAGCATCGCGGGTGACCTATCTGAAAAGCGCACAACGCTATGGGCTGTTGCTGATATTTATCATTGGCGTGCTCAATTACATAGATCGTGGCACGCTGTCGGTGGCCAATCCGCTGATCCGCCATGACCTTGGCGTATCGATCGCCGAAATGGGCGTGCTGCTGTCCGCCTTCCTGTGGCCATATGCATTTTTCCTGCTGCCCTCCGGCGGCCTGGTCGACCGTTTCGGCCCACGCCGGATGCTGTGCGCCTCGCTCGTCGTGTGGTCACTCGCGCAAGCAGCGGCCGGCTTCGTCACCAGCTTGGGTCAGTTCATCGTTGCCCGCGCGGCACTCGGCATCGGCGAGGCGCCGACATTCCCCGCCTTCGCCCGCATCGTGCGCGATTGGTACCACTCGCGCGACCAGGCGTCCGCCGTCGGCATTTGGAACGCATCCCCGGCACTCGGAACGGCGATTGCCCCACCGCTGCTCACCGGGCTGATGCTGGGGTTCGGTTGGCGCTGGATGTTCGTATCCATGGGCATACTCGGCCTGGCGCTGGCCGTCCTATGGTACGCGGCCTTCCGCGACCGCTCGGAATGCATGCTAAGCGACGCCGACGCCGAGGCGCTGACCGCTGGCGAGCAATCCGTCGAGGCGTTCCCGACCAGCCTTGCCGCCTGGACCCGGCTGTTCTCGTTCCGCTCCACCTGGGGACTGGTGCTGGGATTCTTCGGCAACGTCTACATCGGCTGGATGTTCATTGCCTGGCTGCCTGGCTACCTGGAACTGCAGCGCCACATGAGCATACCGAAGACGGGCCTGGTGGCCTCGGTTCCGTACTTCTGTGGCGTGGTCGGCAGCATTGTTGGCGGTCTGCTCGCCAGCCGGCTGCTGAAAGGCGGAATGTCCGCCATCAATAGCCGCAAATTCCCCACCGTGGGTGGGACACTGCTGATGGGGTTGGCCACGCTGGTCGCCGCCGAAACGCCGAGCAACACCGTCGCGGTCATCGCCATATCGTTCACAATGTTCTTCGGCTTTTTCGCCAGCGGCACGTCGTGGTCGCTGGCCACGGCCTGTGCCCCGACGCAGTACGCGGCGTCGCTGGGCGCCATCATGGATTTCGGCGGCTTCATTGGCGGAGCACTGGCGCCGATGGTGACCGGCTTCGTGGTGCAGGCGTCCGGCACGTTCGCGCCGGCTCTGGTGGTCGCCGGTGTGATCGGGATCTTTTCATCGGCGGCATACCAGTTCCTGATCCCTGATCGTGCAATCCAGTTGAGCGAACTGCACCTGGAGGCGATCGGCCGGCCGGCAGTACCCAGCTAGCTCGACGCGGCGAAAAAACTGCCGGCGGAACGACACCCGGCAGAGAGCGGCGGTAGGCGTGGCCGCATCGACGAAGCCGGCGTCGGCAGCTGATGTCCGGCCCGGCCGAGGCTTCGCCGGTGCGCGATCGCGTGAACGCTCGTGCAGAGCCGCGCCTGCGCCCGTTCGTAAGCGCCGGATGGCGCGACTCTATCGCCGCCGTTGACATCGTACTTGTGAACAGTGGAACGCTGAATCGGACGCTCTTCACCAACATGAATCAGGCTGCGATGGCAGCGCGTCGATGCGACCACGCAATGCCAGACGCTGCGTTCGTCTGCCTGTTGTCTGCCTGTTATTACAAACAGCGTGTCATGAGGCGGCGGGAGGCGAAACGAAGTTTCCTCTGGCTGTCTGTCCCTTGGGGCGTCGAGGAATCATTCAGCTGGACAACTGGATGCCTGGCTCTCGTCAAGGACGAGGCAATATGGCGCAACGCCTGCCGGCCCGCACGCTGTCGCCTTCGTCAGCCTCATACCCACAAGGGCAGCCACTCTCATCCGAGCGGCGCAACACGCGCCTACTGCCGGAGGCCTGCAGCCGCGACCCCACCATGCCGGCTTGGTGAAAACCGCCGGCAACGGTCCGGAATCGACGCCTGCAGGAACGGCGGTTCCCGCCCGGCCGCGCCGGTGCTAATCTTCCCATATGACAGTCACAGCCCAACCCGTCCCCATCCTCTCGGATAACTACGCCTGGCTGCTGCGCGACAGCGCAACCGGTGCGGTGGCAATTGTTGATCCGGCAGAGCCCAAACCGGTGATCGCTGCACTGGAGAAAGCTGGCGGCCGGCTCGACCTGATCCTGCTCACTCACCATCACGCCGATCACACCGCCGGCACCGACGAAGTGCGTGCGCATTTCGGCGCCAAGGTGGTCGGTGCCGCAGCCGACGCGCATCGCCTGCCGAAGCTCGACGTCGCGGTGAAGGAGGGCGACAGCGTGCCGTTTGGCGCGGCCTCGGCCCGCGTGATTGACACACCCGGCCACACGCGCGGGCAGATCAATTACTTCTTCCCTGACGGCGAGATCCTGCTGTCCGGCGATACGCTGTTCTCGCTCGGCTGCGGACGCTTCATCGAAGGCACGGCAGCGGAAATGTTTTCCAGCCTCGCCAAACTGAAGGCGCTGCCCGGCGGCACCAAGGTTTGCTGCGGCCACGAATACACGGAGAGCAACGCGCGCTTCGCGCTCAGCGTTGACCCGAACAACGCTGCGCTACACGCGCGCACGGCGCAGGCGCGGCAGCAGCGTGCGGCGGGCCAGCCGACGGTGCCGTCGGTGATGTCGGACGAGATAGCCGCCAATCCGTTCCTCCGCGCGCCGGACGTGACCAGCCTCGCCGACGTGCGGGCGAAAAAGGACGCGTTCCGCGGGTAGCGCATCGGGCACAGCGGCGCACCGCACATTGGCGCGCGCGGGAGAGGCCGCAGAACGAAATGATGCCGATAAGCGCGCCGCGTTCCGCAAGCTGCGTCCGCCGACGCCCCTACCCCTGGCATTGCGCGCCTTGACCTGAACCGCTCCGCGGGGAAGATTGCCGATCCTGATCCAGCGGAGGAACCCGATGCAGGCAGTCCTCAACGGCCATGTTGTCGCCGACAGCACCGACATCGTCGAAGCAGGTGGCTACCAGTACTTCCCGCCCACTTCAGTCCGCATCGACTGGCTGGAAAAGTGCGAGAAAACCGAATCCGACCGCGCGTGCCCACACGGCGTGCAGTTTTATGACGTCATCGTCGATGGTGTGCGTCACGTCCGCAACGCGTGGTGCTATGAGGCGCCGCAACCCAAGATGGCGCAGGTCGGCGGACGCTTTGGTTTCTGGGAGGACGTCGAGCTGCGCTGATCCGGCGGGTCAGCGGATCGCTGCCAGCGTCGAGGCGATCAGCGACGGCACCGTGTGCCAGTCCGCCAGGACGAAATACGCCCCCAGCAGCGCGAGAATCCACAGAACCGACGCGACGAACGCGCGGTTGCCGAAAACGGCAGAATGATCGTCCTTACGCGCCAGAGCCATCATCGCCTCTCTATCTGTCGGAATATACGAGCTGGAATGTCCGGAGCAACGTGAACTTCTTCACCAATTGCGTCGGATTTTTGCGCGCGATATGGAGAGGTTTTGGCAATCCGGCGGGCAGCCCCGCCTGTGAGGCATCGGCGGCGACGGGCGGATCCGGCGCGGCGTCACTGGCTCACGCTGCCGTGACAGTCCGAAGCCAAAGCAACCTCACCGGGCGCGACGATGCGGCGGGCGCCGAACCTTTCCCGTCACCCCTGGCGCGACAGAGGCCAAGACAACGTTCTTCGTCATGGCGTCACGTTCGGTCCGTCATTTGCTCGGCGACGCGGAGCGGTCGCTTGGCGGGAATTCAGCCTCTCTTGAACCAGTCCGACGATCTGACTTCGGCGAAATAGGCCTGATTGCGCGCGCCTCCCCAACGCGGTCCGGCTTCTGCCGCCGGTGATTGGCCTGGTAGCTGGCCGGCGGCCTGCTCCGTTCCCGCTATCGGCGGCACTGGGCTGCAACCCCGCCGGCCTGCTCTTGCGCACAGTTGCGCAGCAAGACCTTGGGCGCCGTGACGGGGGGGCACCTTCCGGGCAGTCCGATGGCCGACTATGTCGCGCGCAGGCCCGCCATCTGTTCTCCATCCCGCGCGCACCGCCGTTCAGGTCGTCGCTGCCCTGCACCAACTTGTCCTGAACCGGGATGCCATCGGTGCTGATCGGTCTCATCCTGGCGTCGGCCCTCTCGGCCATTCTGCTCGACGCGCAGGAACCGCCGCCCGGCCACCCCGGCATCCACGCACATAGAGGCTCGGCTTCTGAGGTGGGCTGGATGGTCTCAGCCGCGCGCCGAGGGGTCGCAGCGCCGCCGTCCCCAGCATCACGACCGTCGATCGGCTGTGCTCGTTCCCGCGGCTGATCGACCTCTCTTGGTGCCGCTGCCAAACATCAAGCGCCGATGCTTCGGGCACCAATCGGCCCTTTCCGAATCCTGAATCGAGCCCATGATCGCGGGACCGAACGACAAGAGGAGATCCCATGCACGCTCGTTTCCTGGGTCCGGCGTTCGCCGGCCTGCTCGCCCTGATGGCCGCTGGAGCAATGGCGCAGAACGCGCCGCCGGCTGGGACCGCGGCCGCACCGGCTGCACCGCCTGCTTCCGCGCCGATGCAGCTCACCCGCGTTCGCGGCACCATCGACAAGGTCTCGGACCATGAGCTGGCCGTTCATGCCCGCGATGGATCCACGGTGAGCATCACGCTGATGGATCCGCTGACGGTTGCTACGCTGAAGCGGGTGCCGCTGACCGCGATCAAGGATGACACCTTTGTTGGCATCGCATCGCGCAACGGCCCGAACGGCATGGCAGAGGCGCTCGAGGTATTGGTATTTCCGCCAGCGATGCGCGGCACCGGCGAGGGTCACTATCCGTGGGACCTTGAGCCCGGCAGCATGATGACCAACGCGCCGGTCACGGGCGTGGTGAAGGCCGGTGCAGGCCGCACGCTGACCCTGACTTACAAAGGTGGAACGTTCACCGTGCACGTGCCGCGGCGCGCGCCGATCGTCACTTTCGCGCCGGCAACACGCGCCGATCTGAAGCCCGGACGGCAGGTGTTCGTCATCGCGCACAAGGATGCGAATGGGAATTTGGCCGCATCGCGAGTGACGGTGGGAACGCATGGCGTCAATCCGCCGATGTAAGGGCAGTTTGGTCGCAGCGGCGTCGCCTGGGCCGGCGGGCTGCTGCGATCGTGCATGAGCGGCGTGACGAACCGGTTTTTCGACGTCGCGTGAGGACGCCATCGGCCGCTGCATCCCATGCCCTGCGGCCAGCGATGGATGCCGCCAACACGCAAGTGTCGAAACAATTGTGGTGTCCGAAGCTTCCTGCAACCCGATGCGATATCGACAATCCGCGGTACGCGCTGGCCCAGCCCTTCTGACCTTCCAAAATGGTATTGCACTGACATAGCACCAGCAACGTCGCGACAGGCCGGGCCTGACGGCAGGTGATCGATGAAGAGTTGGTGCGTCGCAAACTGCATCTGCAGCGGTGGTTTGGAGCGATCTCGCTTTTTCGCTGGCATTGTGGTGAGCACCGCGTCGGAACAACGCGCCGCCACGAGACTCGCGGTGCTCAAAAGCGGATCCGCGCCAGCATGGCGGCGCTCTCAAGTGAACCGGCTACGCTCTCGCTGCGGCTGTCGCCTGCGCGCGGCAGCAATATCCCCGCCAGCACCGCCGGCCTGGTTGGGACCATCGAGTTCAAATGAGAGGCGCTGGAGCGGGTGAAGGGAATCGAACCCTCGTGTGCAGCTTGGGAAGCTGCCGTTCTACCATTGAACTACACCCGCCCGCGCCGTGATCCTAACCGCCCCGGGTTGACGACGCAATCGCCGCCGCACTAGCTTCCGCTCCGCTCGGCATCCGCTGGGCCCTCGTGATTTGTCCGGCCGGATTGCGGCGAGGCTAAACAAGCGCGCTAAAGAGGCCAGCGCCGGTTCCCAGGAAATGGCGCTGCTCCATCGGTCGGGCCAACCATGAAGGGCCCAGACGGCATGTCCTACGATGATCCCCAATATCGCCCCGCCACGCGGCTCGTGCACGGCGGCGTCAACCGCAGCCAGCACGGCGAAACCGCTGAGGCGCTGTACCTCACCTCCGGCTACGTCTACGACAACGCCGAACAAGCTGAGGCCACATTCGCCGGTACCGTTGACCACTATCAGTACTCGCGTTTCGCCAACCCCACGATCAGCATGCTGGAAGAGCGCCTCTGCCAGATCGAAAGCGCTGAGGCATGTCGCACCACTGCGACGGGCATGGCGGCCGTCAATGCCGCCTTGCTTGCGCCTCTGAAGACCGGTGACCGCGTCGTCGCGTCACGTGCGTTGTTCGGTTCCTGCCATTGGATTGTTTCTACGTTGCTGCCGAAATTCGGCATCCGCAGCGAATTCGTCGATGGCAGCAATCTCGATCAGTGGCGAGCGGCGCTGGCAACGCCCGCCAATGTTGTGCTGTTGGAAACGCCGTCCAACCCGATGCTGGAGATCGTCGATCTGCGTGCAGTGTCCGAACTCGCGCATGCGGCCGGCGCGATTGTCGTGGTCGACAACGTATTCGCCACGCCACTCTTGCAACAGCCGCTGCAGATGGGTGCCGACGTTGTGGTCTATTCGTGCACCAAACACATTGACGGTCAGGGCCGCGTGCTCGGCGGTGCGGTCCTCGCTGGGAAGAAATGGATCAACGACACGCTGCAACCTTTCATCCGCAACACCGGACCGTCGCTGTCGCCGTTCAATGCCTGGCTGTTGTTGAAGGGCATGGAGACGCTGGCACTGCGGGTCGGTGCGGGCTGCGCGGCAGCCGCCGCGATCGCGGATTTTCTCGCCACACAGTCCGGCGTGACGCGCGTCTGGTACCCGACCCGTGACGATCATCCGCAGCGCGCGCTGGCGATGCGGCAGATGACGGCCGGCGGCACCGTGGTGACGTTCGAGGTCGCCGGCGGAAAGGACGGTGCATTCAGCGTGATGAACGGGTTCCGGCTCATCGCGGTGTCGAACAATCTCGGCGATTCCAAGTCGCTGGCGACGCATCCAGCCACCACCACGCATATGCGTATCGGCGCCGAGGAGCGCGGGAAGCTCGGCATCACCGACGGAGTGATTCGCGTTTCAATCGGACTGGAGGATCCGGAGGATCTGAAAGAGGACTTGGCGCAGGCGTTGGCAACGCTGACGCGGGAGCAGGCGGCAGATTAGCAAGCTGACGTCCGTCATGGCCAGTCTCGTGCCGGCCGAACGTGATGGCCGGGATAAGCCCGGCCGTGATGGACGACTCGCACAGATCACCTGCTGCAGCCGGCGAGACGATAACCGCGCGGACCGTCAGATCCCCATCGCCCGGTGCATAAACATCGCCTTGAGCGGCGCCAGTCGATTGACCGCGGCAATGCCGGCATCCCGCGCCAGACGCAGGATGCGCACGTCGTTCGAGAACAGTCGGTCGAGCCCATCGGTCAATGCCAGCATCAGCAGATTGTCGGGCCGACGCAGCCGCTGATAGCGAGCGAGCAATCCTGGCGCGCCGGGATCAGCGCCCTGCCCTACTGCCTCGATCAGCAGATCCGCCAGCGCGATCGCGTCGCGGAACCCCAGGTTCAAACCCTGGCCAGCAATCGGATGAATTCCGTGCGCGGCATCGCCAACAAGCGCCATCCGTTTGTCGACATAGCGGTGCACAAGCATTGCCGACAGCGGGTACGACCAACGCCGCCCCACCGTGTGGATGGAGCCAAGATGGTCACCCAGTCGTCGCGCAATCTCACGCGCGAAGTGCGTATCGTCGAGAGTCAGCATGCGCTGCGCCACGGGCGTGCGCTCGGTCCAGACAATGGCAGAAATGTTTGCTGCGCCGCCCTCCTCGGCGTCCGCGCTCGGCGCCATTGGCAGGCATGCGAAAGGGCCCGATGGCAGGAAGTGTTCCAAGGCGACGTTGAAGTGCGGCTTCTGATGGCTGACGGCGCAGACAATGCCCGTCTGTTTGTAGGGCACTCGGGTCACTGGAATGGCGGCCGCTTCTCGCAGCGGCGATTCGCGGCCCTCGGCGGCGATGACCAGGCGGCACTGCACCGTCGGGCCGCCGGCGATGCGCACAAGCACCCCGTCGTCGGACCGCTCCACCTGAGCCTGCGCCGGGGCGAACACCCGCAATGCGGGCAGCGAGTGCAGATGCGCGTTCAGCGCCACCCGCAGGCCACGCGCCTCGACCATCCAGCCGAACGGTCCGGCGTGTTCGCCGGCCTCACGATGGTCGAAATGCAGGTGCAGACGCGACGCCGGTCGTCCGAGCCGCCCGTCGCTGACACGGATGCCGAGGATCGGGTTGGGCGGATCGGGCAGCCGATCCCATACGCCTGATTCGACCAGCAGCCGGCGGGAGCCCGCGGCGACAGCATATGCGCGGCCATCGAATGCCGGATGCGCCAAGGGCGGCAGCGCCGCGTGGTCCACCACCACCGTGGGAATGCCGGCCTGCGCGAGCCGGCATCCCAGCGTGCCGCCGACCGGGCCGGCGCCCATGACACAGACCTCGGCCGAGATCGTTTCGCCCATGTCGTTCGGCCCTGTGTTGCACACAGACGCGGCAGCCGGTTTCGCGTCACCTTCGCCGGCCGCCTGAGCAAATGCTTCACACGGCGGCAAAGACAGCTGCCTAATCGATCGGCAAAATGGCCTCGTCTGAAGGCGCCGGCAAGGCGCCTCTCCTGGCACGCTTTTTGGTGTGCGCCGGCGAAACCTGAGGTCCAGCCCATGCAACATATCGAACCAGGCGACGTCGCCTGGATGCTGGTCAGCACGACGCTCGTTGTGATGATGACCGTCCCCGGCCTGGCCCTGTTCTACGCCGGCATGGTGCGCAAGAAGAACGTTCTGGCCACAATGATGCAGTCGTTCAGCCTTTGCGCATTGATGACCGTGGTGTGGATGATCGCCGGCTATTCTCTCGCGTTCGGCAACGGTAACGCCTGGATCGGCGACGCGTCGCGGTTTTTCTTGAACGGGTTAGGCGCCGATTGGGACAAGGCGTTCACGCTCGGCGCCGGCACGGCGAAACCCACGTCCACGGCCATCCCGGAAAGCGTCTTCGTGTTGTTCCAGATGGCATTCGCCATCATCACGCCGGCCGTGGTCACCGGCGCGTTCGCCGACCGCATGAAGTTTTCGGCGTTGCTGGTGTTCATGACGCTCTGGTCGGTGCTGGTCTATGCGCCCGTTGCGCACTGGGTCTGGGGCGCCAATGGTTGGCTGAACCAGCTGGGTGTCGCCGATTTCGCCGGCGGCATGGTGGTGGAGATCAACTCCGGCGTCACCGGGCTCATGTGCGCGTTGGTCCTGGGGCGGCGTATCGGTTATGGGCACGAGAACCTGGCGCCGTGGAATTTGTCCTATGCGGTGATTGGCGGCTCGCTGCTGTGGGTGGGCTGGTTTGGCTTCAACTCGGGCAGTGCGTTCGGCGCCAACGCCCGTACCGGCATGGCGGTACTGGCAACTCAGATGGCGGCCGCCGGCGCGACGCTCTCATGGAGCTTCGCTGAGTGGTTCCTTCGCGCGAAGCCGTCCGTGCTGGGCGCAGTGTCGGGCGCCGTGGCGGGCCTGGTCGCGATCACGCCTGCCGCCGGCTTTGTGCTGCCGGGTCCGGCGCTGGCGATCGGCCTTCTGGCCGGTGCCGTGTGCTTCTGGGCGGTAACGGTGGTGAAGCCGATGCTGGGCTATGACGACAGCCTGGACGTGTTTGGCGTGCACGGCGTCGGCGGAATCATCGGTACTTTGATGACGGGTGTTTGCGCGTTTGGGCCACTGACCGCATCGGTCGCACATCCGGCCGGTACCGCAGTCGGCGGCGAGCCGCTGCTGACGGTACAGGCGATCGGGGTTCTCACGACGCTCTGCTACTGCGGCGGGATGAGCTTCCTGCTGCTGAAGCTGACCGATCGAATGGTCGGGCTGCGGGTGACGACCGAGGAGGAACGCGAGGGGTTGGATATCGTGTTGCACGGCGAGCAGGTGTTCTGACTGCGTCGCAATGACACCGTGGGGCGCATATTGCGACTTGCTCTGACCGCGCCGCTGCACGAAATTGCAGGGCAGATTCCTCCTTGCCCACCCGATGCACCAGCCAATTATCGACCCCCCCGTGCTGTCGCGCGTTGGCCCGCCACGCGCGGACTGGCGACTGGCGCTGCGACGGCTGTGCCACATCCTGCCGGCCGCACTGACACATCCCATCTACACGCTCTACGAGCAGCGGCTGCTGGGCCAGGTGCTGGCCTGCGCGCCGCCGCGGCATGTGGGATTAATCCTGGACGGCAACCGGCGCTGGGGGCAGCTCTGGGGCGTCGAGGACCCCGCGCAGGTTTACGAACTTGGCGCGCGCAAGCTCGACTCGGTACTGGACTGGTGTGGCGAGCTCTCGATCCCGGCGGTGACACTCTGGGTCTGCTCCACCGACAACCTGGCGCGCTCGCCGATCGAAGTGGCCGGCATTCTGGGCGCGGTGGAGGCGAAGCTGCGGCAACTCTCGGTCGATCCGCAGATCCACCGGCGGCGGGTGCGGGTTCAGGCAATCGGACGAACCGCGGGCTTGCCCGAAGGCACGCGCGAGGCGATCCGCGCGGCGGAGGAAGCCACCGCCGGCTACGACGCGATGCTGCTGACCATCGCAGTGGCGTACGGCGGGCGGGAGGAGATCGCCGACGCGGTGCGGGCCATGCTGCTGGAGGCGGTGGCGCACGGCGAGACTCTGGCGGAGGTGGCGGAGCGGGTGGATCTGGAGACGATCAGCCGGCACATGTATCTGAAGGCGCCAGAGCCAGAACTGATCATTCGCACCAGTGGGGAGTTGCGGTTGTCCGGGTTCCTGTTGTGGCAAAGCGCTTACAGCGAATTCTACTTCCTGGACGTGCTGTGGCCGGCACTCCGAAAGATCGATTTTCTGCGAGCAGTGCGAGCATTTCAGCAGCGGAAGCGGAGGTTCGGACGGTAGCCCGTCGCGGCCACGGCGATTGCCGGCGGACGCTGTCATGATGGAACATGTCACGGCACCTCGGGCTGACCATGCCAGTCGGAGGAGTCACGCGCTCACGGTAAAATCCCCTTCTGTCTCAAACCACTTCCCGGCTATACCTCCAGCATCGCGCGAGGCAGCGCGCAGAAGGTCCCGCCCCGCATGGCCGCACGATCGACAACGGCGGACACCCGCCGCATCGCCTCTCCCGCCCTGCGCGCCCTCATGGGCCGGCGCACCGCCGAGCTTGCCGCCATTCTGCTCGGCCTGCTCGGTCTCGCCGTCCTCGTCGCGTTGGCGACCTATGATCCCCGCGACCCGTCACTGAACACGGCGACGAACGCGCACGCGACCAACATCGCGGGACCGGTCGGCGCCGTCCTGGCCGACATCCTGCTGCAAGGTTTCGGGGTGGCCGCGGCGCTGCCCGGCCTGGCGCTGCTGGCGTGGGCTTGGCGCATCGGCTCGCACCGCGGCCTCGGCAGCCTGGCCGGACGCATCGCCGCACTGCTGGGCGCGATGCCGGTGCTTGGCGCTGTGCTGGCCGCCATTCCGCTGCCGCACTTTGCAGCGTGGCCCACCTCCGCCGGTCTCGGCGGCGCCATTGGTACGGTGCTCGGCACCGCGGCGCTGGGCGCCGGGCGAACCATGCTCGGACCGTTCGGGATCGCGGGGGTGTTTGTCGGGGGCGCTGGGCTGGCGGCGCTGCTCACGCTGTGGGCGCTCGGCCTGACCCACGGCGAGTGGCGCACTGCCGGCCGCTACGCGCTCCTCGGTGCACGCGTCTCGTACGCGGGCGGGCGCACCGCCGCCAGTGCGCTGGCGGTTGGCACGATGCGGATGAGCAGCGCCTCAACTTCGGTGGTAGAGGCGCTACGGCATATCCCGGGCATGGCATCGGACGGCGTGACGACACCGACTTTCGAGCCGCGCGTGATCGCCGACGACCCGCCACCTCGGCCCGCAGCACGTCTGGTGCCGGCCACGTCGCGCACCAGCCGCCCGATGCCAGCACAACGCAAGCCGGTGCAGGACCTCCTCCCGCTGCCTGAACCCGGCTGGACATTCCCGCCCCTCTCCTTGCTCAACCCCGCACCGGCGCGTGCCGCGGGCGGGCCGTCGCGCGAGGCGCTGGAAGCCAATGCACGGCTGCTCGAAACGGTGCTGAGCGACTACGGCGTGCAGGGCACAATCGCCACCTACCATCCCGGCCCCGTTGTCACGCTGTACGAGCTCGAGCCTGCCCCCGGGATCCGCAGCGCACGGGTGATCGGGCTGGCTGACGATGTTGCGCGGTCGCTCTCCGTGACCGCGGTACGCATCGCCACGGTGCCCGGGCGGAATGTCATCGGCATCGAGGTGCCGAATGCGAAACGCGAAACGGTCTACCTCACTGAGATCCTGACGGGCGACGAAGTGCAACGGGCGACCGGCCGACTGACACTGGCGCTCGGCAAAGACATCGGCGGCAAGGTCGTCGTCTCCGATCTGTCGCGCATGCCGCACCTCATGATCGCGGGCACCACCGGCTCCGGTAAATCGGTCGGCGTGAACGCGATGATCCTGTCGTTGCTGTACCGGCTGTCACCGGACCAGTGCCGGCTGATTCTGATCGATCCGAAGATGCTGGAACTTTCGATGTACGAGGGCATCCCGCATCTGATGGCACCCGTCGTGACCGAGCCGGCCAAGGCGGTCACGGCGCTGAAATGGACCGTACGCGAAATGGAGCGTCGGTACCGCGCAATGAGCCAGCTCGGCGTGCGCAACCTCACCGGCTACAACGACCGCGTGACTCAGGCACGCGCCAAGGGCGAGGTGGTGACGAGGCGCGTGCAGACTGGCTTCGATCCCGACACCAACCGTCCGACGTTCGAGGACGTGCCTCTGGCGCTGGAACAATTGCCGCTGATCGTCGTGGTAGTGGACGAGATGGCCGATTTGATGATGGTCGCTGGAAAGGAGATCGAGGCAGCGATCCAGCGTCTGGCGCAGATGGCACGCGCGGCGGGCATCCACGTGATCATGGCGACGCAGCGGCCCTCGGTTGACGTGATCACCGGCGTGATTAAGGCGAATTTCCCGACGCGGATTTCGTTCCAGGTGATTTCCAAATTCGACAGCCGTACCATCCTGGGTGAGCAAGGCGCCGAACAACTCCTGGGCATGGGCGACATGCTGTTCATGCAGGGAGGTGGACGCATCCAGCGCGTGCACGGACCGTTCGTGTCGGATGAGGAAGTGGAAAAGGTGGTGGCGTTCCTGCGCGCGCAGGGCGAGCCGTCCTACGTCGATGACGTGACCGAGCCTGTCGAGGCGGATAACGGTGTGGGTCCGGGCAATGATGTGTTCGGCGCAATGCTCGGCGAGTCGGTGGGCGAGAAAGGGCTGTACGAGCAGGCCGTGTCGGTGGTGGCGCGGGAGGGGAAGGCGAGCACGTCTTTTATTCAGCGCCATCTGAACATCGGGTACAACCGCGCAGCGAAGCTGATCGAGCAAATGGAGAAAGAGGGGGTGGTCGGACCCGCGAACCACGTGGGGAAGCGGGAAGTGCTGATACGTCGGATCACCGAGGAGGAGTAGGCGGAGGGCGTATTCCCCGATCGCTCGGGCCCAGTCATGCGATGCCCTTCCGACTGCTGATCCAGATCCGTCCTGTGTCCGTCTGCGGTGATCCTCTGGTTTTAGCGCATCAGCGTCGCCGCCATCGTCATCGGCTGCGGTGTTGTCACGGGCAGCGGCCAATAGCGGCCCCTGTCCCCGTGCAGACACCGCCCGAAGTTGAGGCCTCCGCCGCGCCGCTTGACGCCCTGCCATGTTGTCCGGCCAAAATGGCTGCGGCGAACACGGGCGGGTGAACACCGGGCCGGGTTGCCGCCATTTTGGTGCGCACACCGCACCGAAACGGCAGACGCAAGAACGACCCAAAGGGAGCCGATAATGCCCGTCTCACGCCGCGGTTTGCTGACCTCAGCCGCCGCCATTTCCGCCGCACCGCTGATCCGCGCCCGCGCGGCGGCAACGCCTGTTATCAAGCTCGGCGTGCTCACCGACCTCAGCGGCACGTATCGCGACAACACAGGCCCGACCACTGTCGCCTGCGTCAAGCAGGCGATCGAGGAATTCAACCCGTCGTCGCACGGCTTCGAAGTCGACCTGCGCCAGGCCGACCATCAGAACAAGCCGGACGTCGCCGCGTCGATCGCGCGTCAGTGGTACGACGATGGCGTACTCGCCGCGATCGACGTGCCTACCTCCTCCGTCGCCCTCGCGGTGGCGCAGGTGGCGAAGGAAAAAGACAAGATCATGCTGAACGCGTCGGCCACGACCACCGACCTGACCGATTCGCAGTGCAGTCCGAACACCATTGTCTGGAGCTTTGACACCTACGAAAATGCCGCCTCGACCGGCGGCGCCATGGTCAGGGCCGGCAACAAGTCATGGTTCTTCATCACCGCCGACTACGTGTTCGGCCATATTCTCGAACGGCAGAACATGGCGCTGGTGAAGAAGGCGGGCGGCGAGGTGAAGGGCGCGGTGCGCTATCCGTTCCCTGACACCACCGATTTCTCCTCGTACCTCACCCAGGCCATGGCGAGTGGCGCGAAGACGCTCGGTCTGGCGAATGCCGGCTTGGACACCCAGAATTGCGTCAAGCAGGCGCACGAATTCGGCCTCGACAAGCAGATGAAGATCGTGCCGCTGTTGTTGTTCATCACCGACGTCCACGCGCTTGGTCTGCCGCTGGCGGCCGGTTTGGTCACGACAGAAACGTTCTACTGGGACCTGAACCCGCGCACCCGCGCCTTCACCAAGCGCGTGCTGCCGCGCACGCCGAACAACTATCCGAACCAGGCGCACGCGAGCGGCTACGCGATCACGCTGCATTACCTGAAGGCGGTCGCCGCGCTGGGACCGGCACAGGCAAACAAGAGCGGTCGGCAGGCCGTAGCGCAGATGAAGGCCATGCCGACCGACGACGACGCATTTGGCCATGGCAGCATTCGTGCTGACGGCCGCGGCGTCTTCCCTGCTTTTCTATTCGAGGTGAAAAAGCCTTCCGAGAGCAAGTATCCGTGGGATTACTACAGGCTGCTGCACACCTCGCCCCCGTCCGAGGTGCTGCATCCGCTCAATCCTAAGTGCATGTTCCCAACCAAAGTCTGATCCGCGTGTGGCCGGCCCCGCGCCGGCCAAACGTCGTGGCGGGACGTCTGCGCTGCGACCCGCTCTAAGCTGCGTA